>JAITIZ010000351.1 GCA_031279215.1 Planctomycetaceae bacterium | reverse complement strand
CAATCCCCTGAAATAATCGGGGCATTTTAAACGTGGTGGCACTTACGTTGCTGCTGAACCGGTAGTTTCAATCCCCTGAAATAATCGGGGCATTTTAAACACGGATCAGTTGTACGTGCTGATTAAAAAGGTAGTTTCAATCCCCTGAAATAATCGGGGCATTTTAAACGAGAGTATTCCACGGCGGTAGCAACGTTCTTAAGTTTCAATCCCCTGAAATAATCGGGGCATTTTAAACCGTTAAATCTGGACTTAACGTCCAAACCCAAAGTTTCAATCCCCTGAAATAATCGGGGCATTTTAAACCGTTGTCAAGCCCAGTAAGGAATCGGAACTAGTTTCAATCCCCTGAAATAATCGGGGCATTTTAAACCATATGCTGCAGATTGACGTTATCTGCGGCGTCAGTTTCAATCCCCTGAAATAATCGGGGCATTTTAAACAAAGGTCTGCCGTACACCATGACGAGATGGTTTCAATCCCCTGAAATAATCGGGGCATTTTAAACAGAACAAACGTAACCCTAATCTTGAAAAGGATTTAACGGTGATTCTATCAAAAAAATCGAAATTTTTTTCATCGGAAAGTGTCCGTTAAAAGTCATTTTTTTTTTACGTTTTTCCTATTTGTTGTTCACCAATCTACACTTTTTTTGATAAGGTGCAAGGGGGAGAACGAAAGGTTAAAAAAATTAAAAAGAAAGTTTAGTTACATTTATTTAAAATCCTGTCAATTCTGTTGATCCGGTCAAAAAATCAAAACCGAATTGGCAAGCGTGATTGAGTATAACATCTCTGAAATATCGTATTAACACATTGCGATTTTCCGGCGAAAGGATCGCCTATCGTTATTATTTTTGTGAACGGTTACAGCAATTCAGTGTTGAGACACCTCAATTTTTCGTCATAAATATTTATGACCGGTTGATTTTTCTGTGAATAGGGGATATTATTGAAGCCGGTTTTGTTTTCAGTTGGTATTTTCTGTTTATGTTTTTTTGTAATATATCAGTAGAATTATTTTTTGGTTCTATTTTCGCGGCATTTCGTTAATTTATTATGTTTTCTTAGTCCCGCAGGGACGAGATGTGCATAAAACCGTAGGTGTAGCGAAGCGCAACCTACGGTCAAAATGCCCAACAGAACAAAGCCCCGCACGGGGCGAGATTATAAGTTGAGAGTGGAGAGTTGAGAGTGGATAGTGTCGCAAGCGGAATTATTGCCAATTCGCTTGCGACAACTCTCAACTCTCAACTATTATCTCGCCCTTGCAGGGCTTGGGAAAATGGAGGAATTCCCACTCCGGCGGTTGCGCTTCGTTTCACCGCCGGTTATGCATTTCACACCCCTAGCGGGGTTAAGAGCGAAAAACAAAAATTCCACGGATAGATTACGTTTTTTTTAGAAATCATTTATTTTCAGGAGAATCTCATGAGAAATTTGTTGCATGTTTTTGTGAATGTTTTCGTGTTTTTGGTTGTGTTGACAACTGTTCGTGTTTTTGGACAGGAAACATTTGCTCCGTTGATTGGCGGCAACACTGTTGCTTTTGTCCATCTTGATTTGCGAAAAATTGAAATTGATACAATAAAATCGCAAGCCGAAAAACTAGGTGTTGACTTGTTGCAACACCTTCACTTTGACGAAAAATCTCTTAAAGCAACAACCCGTGAACTAAAAGCCGAACTCGAAAAATTAGACGCTTTTGTACGCCCGCAGTATGAAACAATTACCAAAACATTGGGTATTCAGGAACTCGCTGTCATCGCCGATTGCAACTTATTGGAGAACAATATTACTGCCGTTTTGGTTGTTCCCTTGAAAGATAAAACGAAAGACGAAGCGGCAATATTACAATCCTGCTCAAAAACGTTTCTAAAAATGATATTTGGTCATGAGGTATTCATATCGAGTGTTATATCCGGTGATTTTCTGCTTTTTCCTTTTCTCATTAACAACTACAATCAACAACAACAGGATGAAATTACCAAACTTACATTGATTGCGTGGTTGCAAAACATGAAACCGTCAAAAGAATCTTTGATTCAACAAGGATTGCAAGTTTTAGGGCAGGACGAAATTAAAATTGTTGCGGCTTTGCCCGAAAATCTCAAGGCAATTTTGGTTTCCAACACCTTGCCCAATGATATGTCCAATGATATGTCCAATGATATGCTCAATGAGATGCCCAATGAGATGCCCAATGAGATGCCCAGGGAAATTCAGGGGTTGTTTCTATTTGCTGCACAAAAAATCGAATGGGCTGCATCTTCGTTATCCATTAACGCTTTATTTTCGGGCGAAAACATCAATAATGTTCTTCTGACGGTTAAAACACCTAAACGAACCGATGCTGTTCAACTTCGCGGTTTAATGGAAAATGCAATTGAGTTTGGAATGAACGCCCTTCGATTCAGTATTGAACAAGAACAGAGCCAAAAAAATGTAACCCCAATTCCGCCGTTGTTTTTTGAGTTTGTGAAAGGCATGTTACGAACACTGCTTCCCGATATTGAAAATGATAAACTTATTTTCCGGTTAAAAGGTGAAAATGTTGCGGTGAAACAGGGGATTATTGCGAGCGGCGGTATTGTTGCTGCGTTGATACTTCCGTCGGTTCAGGCGGCACGCGAAGCGGGACAACGGGGACAATGTGTAAACAAAATCAAACAGATTATTATAGCATTTCATAATTATCACGATGTTTATCAGGGATTACCGCCGCTTTATACGGTGGACACGGATGGTAAACCGTTACACAGTTGGCGGGTACTGATTTTGCCGTTTATGGAACAAGCCGCCTTATACGACCGAATTCGGCTCAATGAACCCTGGGACAGCGAATATAACAAACAATTCCATAACATAATTATTGACATTTATCGTTGTTCCGCTAATCCGTTAGCGGCGCAAAAAAACGGTTTATGTTGTTATTCGGTGATTGCCGGCGAAGGGTTGACTCCGGCAAAGGAAGCAAGAACACGAAAAGGTAAAACACTAATGCAAATCGCTGATGGAACAAGTAATACACTTGCTATTGTAGAAGTGAAGGAGCCGTTTTGCTGGATGGATCCAACGGCAGACATCACATTGGAAGAACTACTTAAAGGAATCAACAACAAAGAAGGACGTGTCGGCAGTTTTCACCCCTACGGTATCAACTTTGGGATGTTTGACGGAAGTGTACGACCTTTGTCAAACAATACTTCTAAAGAAGTTCTAAAAGCATTAGGAACCTGTAACGGACATGAAACGGTAACTGTTCCTTACTAACTATTTTATTTTTGCTAACTATTTTTGCTAACTATTTTATTTTTGCTGATGTTTTCACGATTAGTTATTATTGGCGTGGGTTTGCTTGGAGGTTCTATTGGTTTGGCCGTCAAAAAATATGGATTAGCTCAAACTGTTATTGGAGTTGGACGGACACAAAAAACATTGGAAATTGCGTTTCGTAACGGGATTATTGACGAATCCTATTTATTGCTTGATGCGGTTCCGCCTTCCACACATCAAGATCAAACATTTGTTGTGGTATGTACACCGGTTGCTGATATTAGCCGGACGATTTTTGCTGCAATTCGACATTTTGGTAATTCGGGGTGTTTGCTTCTTACGGACGTCGGAAGTACAAAAACAAAACAAGTTCAAGCAATTTCCGATTTACGGTTTATTGGTTCTCATCCGATTGCCGGAAGTGAACGAAACGGTCCTGCTGCAGCCGATGCCGAATTGTTCCGAAACCGCCTTACCGTTTTAACCCCAACAAAATATCATTCTGCCGATAACATAAATTTATTACGCCGATTTTGGGAAACACTGGGGTCTCATGTTATTGAAATGGATGCAGTAAAACATGATGAGATTCTTGCGGTAACTTCACATCTTCCTCATATTCTTTCGGTCATTTTAATGCGAACATTACAAGAAGAGGAACGACCATTTATTGGAACTGGTTTTTCTGGAATGACACGGTTGGCGGCGGGTTCACCGGAAATTTGGCGCGATATTCTTTTGGACAACAGCGATCATGTCCTTAACGCTCTTCAACGGTTTAATACCCAACTTCAGGAACTCATTACCGCTCTGCAATTAAAAGACCCCCAAACTATCGAACAATTACTCCACGAAACAAAAACGAGAGTAGTTGATAGTTGAGAGTGGAAAGTTGAGAGTGGAGAGTTGATAGTGGAGAGTGCCGCAAGCGGAATTATTGCCGTTTGGTAGTAATCCGCTTGCGACACTATCCACTATCCACTATCCACTATCCACTATCCACTCTCAACTACTCTCCACCCCTAGCGGAGTTAAGAGCGAAAAAATAAAAATTCCACTGATAGATTAGGTTTTTTGATTTTACCCCTCCGGCAGGGTTAAGAAAGGAAAAATAAAACCGCTACTGAATACTTACAAATAAAAAACCGTTTGATCGCAAAATCAAACGGTTTTTTATTAAATCGGTCGAAACCGATAAGTGTTCTTTTTTCACTGAACAATTCTAAAAATTTTCCGTTGACGTTTGTCAGACGAGTTCTTTTTTGGAACCTATCAGTGTTCGAAGCCGTTCCGCCAACAAGGACGAATCAAACGGTTTCTTGAACGTTTCATTAATACTTGAACGATCAAAACTCATTGTACTTCCATCATCAGGAAGTAGGGCAATGAGGATGATTTCGGAAAATTCGCCATTCCTCCGTAGATTCTGACAAATTTGAACCGACTCCATTTTTCCAATCGAGAAGTCAACGATAATACAGTCAGGATGGAAACTCTCGGCTTGAATTCCGGCGTCGAAACCGCTTGCGGCAACTGCGACCCGAAATGATTTTTCGACGGGCAACTCCCGTTTGAGATTCTCGATCAACACTTGATCCTGGGCGACAATTAGGACTTTTGCCAAGGTCTCGTCTTCAAGACCTTCCAATGGCATTCCATGTTCTTTGAGGAATTTAATCAAGTATTCTCGCGGAATCCGACGGTCTTGCGACCCAGGAATACGGTACCCTTTAAGCCGGCCGGAGTCAAACCATTTGCTGACGGTGCGTGGGGCCACCTTACAAATTTTGGCGACCTGACCAGTTGTAAAAACCTTCATTGCAGGCTCTCCGAATAAACTTACGCTTTTCTTCACGTTCCGACCAACTCTCCTTATGATCGGAACCAAAATTGCCCGTGCAATCCATTGTTCCTCTTACGGATATCCCTATCACAAAGAACAATAAAATCCTGGGTCGGGGCAGTACGATTTCTCGCTTCAAAATTTTGGGTTACTTTTCCCATCGATTGGAAAACGGAATCCTCCGCCAACCCTCAATAGATTTATCGGCAACCCATCGCTCCCAAAATAAGGAATAATCTAAAAATCAAGATAACTCCCAATTTTCAATCGGTATCGCTACCAATTGTCATACAAATTAACCCTCTATTAGGAACAATTTATCTCGGATTTGAACAAACAATCTCTTATCGCTCAAACCACTCTCAACGGGAACAATCCTTGTGTAAGACAATAATCTACGCTTCATAACTGCCAACAAAGTTTTGAAAACAATCCTTGTATTTCATCCACTTCGATAACAGATTTGTCTTTTCCCCGGCTTCTGGTAAACCGTCCGAACTTCCTTGTCGGTGACAAAATCCCGTCAAAACTTCTTATCGGTTCAACTATTTCGATGACTTTAATCAGAAAAAAGGAATAAAAGAATTACCGTAATTATCCTAGTACTCAACCGGTTGGTAAGTTAAATTTAAGTAAACAAAAGGTAGGCAACGTTTCGCCAAAACATCGCCTACCTGAATAATTCAATCGCCTATCTGAATAATTCACAGGAACAATAACCCACAAAATACCAAAAATCACCCGGAAACTTTTAACCATTTTAACAACCAGCCTGTGAACACGAAGCAATTCTTTTAGAAGTTGCTCTTGACACACTTTATGGTTTTACTCTATACTTAACGCTCTTAATATTAATAAAGGAATTGGGAATTTTGTTTATTAATCTTTTGATAATCAGTAGTATTGTTACAAATGTGTGAGAAAGTTTTACGCTCTTTCTCCAATTAACCTATCAAATAACCTATCAAACCAACCACGAAAAAAATTATGGACAGTAATCGTCGTCATCAATTAGCACAAAATGAATTAGCATATTGGTTTTTTACACAATATGAAGAATGGATTAAACCAAACGCCTATTGGATTAGCGGTGGAATAATCGTGATTTTTGTTTTACTGACGGGTATGTGGGGTTTTAGCGGAATATCGGAAAGGAATAAGGCTCAAATCTGGAACGGATATTATACCGCTATTCATTCCGAAAATAGTACGGACACGCTGGAACTATTACTGGAAACCTTAAAAGGAACTATCGCCGAACAAACTCGTTTGACCTTAGCACAAATCCGGCTTGGGGAAGGATGTCATCTGTTGTTTTCCGATAAGTCCAAAGCAACAGAATTGCTTGAAAAATCAATCGAACAATTTCAATATCTCCAAAAAAATGCAAAAGATCAAGATATTGTTTTACAAGCCGGTTTTGGTCTTGCGCAATCATGGGAGACCTTGGCGGCAATACGTGTTGGAAAAAATGATCTTATTGAAGCAGAAAAAGAGTACAAAAAAATCGCCGCACAATTCCCCAATGAATTTCTCGGACAGAAAGCCCAAAAACAATTGTCATTGATTTCCCGAGCCAATACACAGAAATTTTTCGAACTTGCCGCCGCGAAAGTTACCGAACAACCAAAACAAGATGATTTTAAAATCGAAATCAATAAACAAGACCCATTTCTCAATGATTCCAAAGATTTTGATCTTCAAAAATCATTGGAAGGCACTTCGGTTAAAGAGTAAATCGTATAATAAATATGCGTAATTATTCTCAGTAACAGGAATAACGAAAACAATTTGTTACTACAAAACAGTTCCCGAAAGCGGTTTTTCTTCTTGGGGCTTTTTTTCCGTTTTCGTTTTCAGTGGAGCGGTTTTCGGAACGTTATTATTTCGCACTAACGGTATTGCGGTTACATCAAGAGTTACCATGACCGGTAAAACAGTGATTTCAGGTACTTACGTTTGTCCCAATGCGATGGGCGACGGTCGGTATTGTCCCAAGGTTGAGCACTTCGATCCACAGTCTCACTGGACGGAATATCCCAGTAGTATAATTTCGTAACATTATAGGCAAGCATATTCATCACCGTAACGCCAATCGATGAGAACAAATTGTCGTTGTTGTGACCAATTTGCGGCAAGTGATGAAAAAAGTTACGAAACTTGCGGGCTAATTGAGAATGTTGAATCCAAGACGTTACTGTTCGACGATATTGATCCGCAAACAAGATGCCCAACAAAAAGAACAGAAAATAATTAGCACAACATTTTGGTAAACAACTTGAAAGTTTCGCTACAGATTGTTCAAATTTAGATACAGGGTTTTTCGTATCCTTGTTACAATTCTTTGACATTGCTCGGTCTCCTTAAGTTAAAAGAGGGATTGAAAAGGCTAAAACGATAAACGATAATCTACACAAATTACAGCAAAATGAAAAGACCTATTTTTTGGAAAGGGCAGATGTAAACTAATTATGTGAATAAAAGTGATAGATATTTGGATAGAATAGATTTTTGATCTTTGACAATTAGGTAATAAACTATAATTACAGTGATAATAGATGACTCTTTGTCTCGTTAAAATCGTTATAATAGACCTTTTCTCTAACCTTTTTGTCTTGTTAATTCGTGGTTTGTGATAGCGCAGAGTAGGGTTGTGCGCATGTTGTGTCTTTTCCGTCGATTTCGGTATTTTTCTTTTAACATACGGAACGTTTTAATCGTTCGATTGACGTGTTCGATGGCAACCCGTTCTCTTGCCAATCGTCGATTATACGCCTTTTCCAATTCCAATAGTTCTCCACCTCTTGGTTTCTTTATGGGGATTTTGCTTTTTGCATGTAATCCTTCTATTCCTTGGTATCCACTGTCCCCTTCGACCCCAATAGTGTCATCAATACTATCCCCAATATCGTCTTTGAACAGTTGAAAATCATGTACTCTCCCCTCTGCTTGAGCGAGACAAATAATCGTCAATGTTACAAGACAGATAACCAATTGCGTTTTAATCGTATGTTGTCCTTTCTTGCCGCTGTACCAATCTTTTTGTTTTTTTTAGGAC
>JAITIZ010000307.1 GCA_031279215.1 Planctomycetaceae bacterium | reverse complement strand
ACTGAAAGCATCTCACGCGCTTCCAACGATTCCATCTGAAGCGAACGCTTGCGGGAATGCGCTTCGTGTGAAGAACGACCTAAAAATGAGTTAAATAAACGGCGCAAAAAAGATTTTTTGCTAAACATAATGCTCTCCTAAATAAAAAGTGGAGCCAATTTTGTTTCAAGCACTACATCGTAACATTGATTAAATTGGATTACGGAATTCAGATATTCCTTATACCGTAACTTCTAATTTCGGATAATTTTACACGATACAAAAAAATTTGCCACGAGAAATCCCGAATTTTTTCTCAAAAAATAAAATTTTTATTTGAGAATGGTTTACTAATAATGTTTCACCAAAACACCGTTAGTTTATTTTTCGGCGGATTTTTCGGTGAAGTGGGAGATTTCGTTTTGAGGAATTTTTTGGGGAATCGAGAATTGTTATATTCTATCTTGTTATACATTGAACGGTAACCAAGGTATCTTTTTTAGAAACATGGGCGTCTTGCCCGCAATACCAAGATGGCGTCATGAGATTCTCTAATTCCATGTCGGTATGACGCTTGCGTTCCTAAAAAGTAATTTAATTATTATTCGGTAGCGGTTTTATTTTTCCTTCTTAACCCAGCTAGGAGTGCGAGGAGTAGTTGAGAGTGGATAGTTGAGAGTTGAGAGTGGATAGTGGAGAGTGTCGCATGCGATTTAACAAGTATCCTGCTTAAAATCCGCTTGCGACACTCTCCACTATCCACTCTCAACTCTCAACTACTCCTCGCACCCCTAGCGAGATTAAGACGGAAAAATAAAAATGCTACTGAATAATTACTAATTATCAATATTTTGACAAAACATTACCCTTTTTAGGTTTATTGGCGTGAACAATTACCGTAAAGTTGATATGGAATAAAAGTTGTTGGTATGAAGGGAAGGAAATTTTAAATAGATTATGTTCTACAGTCGATAAATATCCTACAGTCGATAAATTTACCGTAAATATAAAAACTGTAAAAATAAATCATTATTACGGGATTCTGGGTTTTATGCTGTGATGGTGTAAAGTAATCAACCCGTTAAAATCAAAAAGGTTAAGACAATGTCCAATCCCAAACAATCCAGTGAAGCAAACACACCACCAATTCAGAAAACCCAATCCGACGAATTTGATCCCGTTCTGGAAATCAGAAAACTACGCCAAAATCTCACACACCGTATTCAGATTCTCCATTCATCCGTCACTCTTACAACACCCCAAAATATTCCCAATACACCCAATACGCCTGATTCAATTGTAAAAGAAAACACAACAGAACTAAAAGAAAAAAAAACAACCAAAGAAATAATCGAAAAAATAGAACCAACCAATGATCTAAAAGAACTCGAAATTAATACTTTATTGCCAATAACAGAGGAAAATAAAATAGAAAAAAAACAACCGTCCGAATTTCCCACTAACGAACTGGTTCAACAAATTCATCAGGTAAGGCAATTACTCGCCCAACTCCAGATAACACCACACAATACTAAACCAGCATCCATATCAGAAAACAATAAACCAAAAAATATTACCGTTTCCAAAACAGAACACTTGGAAACATCAGAACAATTTTTTCCGCCTTTAATTGTATTAAAAATAATGAATACCGTGTTGACATGGTGCGGATTTTTCGGAATTCTTTTTTCATTTCAATATATGAACCATAGCAACTATTGGGGATTGACAATTATTATTGCCGGATTGATATTGATTATTGTTGGTCTTTTAGGGCGTTTTTGTTCTTTTACTCTTCACAAAAAAAGTCCCGATCAATCTTTTGTCTTTTAAAAATCCGTCTTTTATTTTTAGAACGCAAAATATACTCTATCCAGTTATGAATCGGCAGTTTTTTTGAAAGTTTGTAATTTGCAGTCGTTCAGATTTAAGAGGTAGGCAACCTTTCAAAAACGTAATTGAAATATAAAAATAACCAATTAATAACAGGATTGAGTATATACGGATTTATTAAATAGATATAACCGGTTTGTGTTACAACCGGTTGGGTTGTACCAATAAAACGATACTTGTAATCTGTTTATAATTTTGTATAATTTCATGGAATTTAACATTGATAAGTAATTCAATATTTTTCGTTAACCCCCTTTCCAAACTAAAAAAATAATGTCCAACGACACCGCGAAACCGAACACTAATTCTCGTATTTCTGGGCGACTTGCCGGAATTACACCGCAAGGACTTTACGATAAATGTATGGCTCTTGCCAGTAATCTCTGGTGGAGTTGGCATCCTGAAGTTATCAATTTATTCCGGTCATTTGATCCAATTCGTTGGCGGCAACTCGGCCATAACCCAATTGCCCTGCTTCGGGAATTTACACCAGAACGTCTTGAAATTCGTGCCGCCGAATTGGTTCTTTACACACGAATTGATCAGGCTTATCGCCGAATGATCGAATACATGAATAAGCAAACACCTTGGGCCCGCCGCAATGTCGGAGTTCTTGGTTCTCAACCGGTTGCTTATTTTTCGCTTGAATTTGGAGTTCACGAATCGGTCCCGATTTATTCCGGCGGTCTTGGTGTTTTGTCCGGTGATCACATCAAAAGTGCCAGCGGTCTTGGAATTCCATTGGTTGCAGTTGGACTGTTTTACAATCAGGGCTATTTCAAACAACATCTCGACTCCAATGGTTGGCAACAAGAAGAATATCTGGACACAATGGTAGAATACTTGCCCTTAGAACCGGCAATCGATCCCAAAGGAACAAAAATTACCGTTTCCATTCAAACCCGCACCGGAACAATTTACGCCAAAGTTCGGCAAATGAATGTGGGACGAGTTCGGTTATTGCTTTTGGACACTGACCTTGAAGAAAACCAACCGGAAGATCGGCAATTAACAAGCCGGCTTTACGGCGGTAACAACCGAACACGTATTCGGCAAGAAATTGTTTCCGGTATTGGCGGTGTTCGGGCATTGAAAGTTCTTGGAATTACGCCGGGAGTTTATCATCTTAACGAAGGGCATAACGCATTCGCAACTCTGGAAGCTGTTCGTCAGCGAATGAATGACGATGGTGTTCGTTTTGATCAAGCGATGAGCGATATTGCCCAAAAAACCGTGTTTACCACACATACTCCGGTTCCGGCAGGGCATGACCGTTTTGACAGCAACTTGATTGAAGAACATCTCGGCCCGCTTCGTGATGAACTCCACATTGATCATGGGCATCTCATGTCGCTGGGACGTGTTGATCCGAGTAATAACAGCGAACCGTTTTGTATGACGGTTCTTGGATTAAAAATGTCCCGCTATGCTAACGCGGTGGCGTCGCTGCATGGAGTTGTTTCGCGGAAAATGTGGCATTGTCTCTGGCAACATCTGCCCGAAGAAAAAGTTCCTATTGGCCATATCACAAATGGAGTTCATGTTCCCAGTTGGATGGCGTGGCAAATTAACACGTTGTTTGAACGTCATCTACCGTCTTCATGGTCAGAGGAATCTTATGATCCGCGCGAATGGGAAGCAATTCAGGAAATTGATTCCGGTGAACTTTGGGAAACACATTGTGCTTTGAAAAATCTGCTGATTGCGTTTGTCCGGCGCAGAATCAGCCGCCAATGTCGTCGGCGCGGCGAAGCGGATGAGATTATTGATCGTTCCAGAACCGTGTTAGACCCGCAAATTCTGACAATTGGTTTCGGACGCCGTTTCGCAACTTACAAACGAGCAACATTAGTTCTAAACGAAATTGACCGGATGGCTAAAATTTGTAACGATCCAGACCGCCCGGTTCAGTTTATCTTTTCAGGGAAAGCGCATCCAGCTGACCAACCCGGTAAAGAATTTATTCAAACGATTGCCAATCTCCGTAACGATCCGCGATTTGCCAATCGGTTTGTATTTATTGAGGACTATGATATTAATGTTTGCCGGCACATGGTTCAGGGGGTTGATGTTTGGCTCAACAATCCGCGTCGTCCCTTGGAAGCGTCGGGAACCAGTGGAATGAAAGCGGTTCTCAATGGGGCGTTGAACCTTTCGGTGTTGGATGGATGGTGGGCGGAAGCCTACGATGGAACAAACGGGTTCGCCATCGGGAACGGAACCAGTCATGTGGACGATAATATTACCGATCAACGTGATGCAGCAAGTTTGTTTGATGTTATCGAAAACGAAGTTGTTCCTCTATATTACGATATTGACGAACACGGTTTACCAGCACGTTGGATCAAACGGATGATGAATTCGATTAGTACATTGGCGTGGCGGTTCAGTGCCCACCGAATGGTTGCCGATTACACCACCGAAGCCTATCTTCCCGCTGCCGGAGGAACAAGTTGCAAAATGGAACGATAAATAAATAGTGGAGAGTGGAGAGTGGATAGTGTCGCATGCGGAATTATTGCCGTTTGGGTAGTAATCCGCTTGCGACACTATCCACTCTCAACTATCCACTCTCAACTCTCCACTATCAACTACTATCTGGGGTTAAGATCGAAAAACAAAAATTTCACTGATATATTAATATTACAAATTTGTCTTAAACATTTTTTCCCAATCGTCCCTAATGTTCTTATTTTCAGTGTAGGGACATTAGAGACCAAAGATTTCCATGAATAAAGCATCATCGTTTATAAAGCCATCGTTTTCAGGATTTGCGCCGCAAGGATTGAAATTTCTTCACAATCTTGATGCAAATAATAATCGTGATTGGTTTGCGAAAAACCGTAATGATTATATTCGGTATGTTGCGGAACCGATGAAACAATTAGTGATGTCGTTAACTCCGATGATTTTGGAACTGGATCCGTTGGTAATTACGGCACCGCATCGTATTGTTTCGCGTATTTACCGCGATACTCGTTTTTCGCACGATAAAACACCGTATCGTCCGCGAACATGGTTTGTGTTTAAGCGTGAAGTGGAATGCTGGACGGAAACACCGGCTTATTTCTTTGAACTCGGAGAAAAAAAATATATGTACGGAATGGGAACATATTCTGCTTCCGCTGCAACAATGCGGCGTTTTCGTGCAATGATTGACGATAACCCCGAACTTTTTCTCCAAATTATCGAACCGGTTCGCAAAAGTAAAACACTCAAACTCGAAACAAATCAATATAAACGCCGTTTACCAAGTGAACATCCTGTAGCAATTGACCCATGGTATCAGAGTAAATCGATTGTAGTTTTTGCCCATTGTGAACCAAATAAAACATTAATGTCCCCAAAATTGGTTCATTTGTTGATAGAACGTTTTGTTCTCCTGAAACCGCTTTACGATTTCCTTTGGAAAGCGGTTGTCTGAACAATGCTTTTCGTAAAACAAAATTGCCGCGAAATAATGATACCGGATGATAAACAAGAGAATTGCTATTGAATAGATACCGTATATTATAATTATACTTTATCCTGTCATAAATCGGTTACTTTAGGAACGCAGATGTCCAGCCTGTAGAATTACCATTATTGCGGGCGAGACGTCCGCATTCCTACTAACTAAAAGACCAGATTATTACAAGATACCGTATATGTATGTATTTATTTGAGTCGTTTTACTTCTTTGAGCGGAAGTCCTATTGCCTCTACAATAGTTTCATAATCGACTCCTCGACGTTTGAGTTTACGAGCGGCTTCAATTTTGTCGGCTTTT
>JAITIZ010000708.1 GCA_031279215.1 Planctomycetaceae bacterium | reverse complement strand
AGAAAAATCCGCTCTTCACTTTTCGGAATAAGTAACGCTAATAATGTTGAAATAACCGCCCAAGCAAAAACAAGCCAACAACAACCCGAAATCCAATCCGACCAGTAACGAAAATCAGCATACCACAAAGAATTATAGAGAGCGTATGGTGAATTCGGATCATAACAGAAAAAATAGAATATGTTCACAAATAACAGGAATGTAACTAAACATTTCCATGTTCTATCAAAAAAACTTGGTAACATTTTGTTGGGTTGATTGACCATTTTGGAAAAGATCCGAAAGTGAATATTTTTTATTTTCTTTTGTTGTATTGTTTTACAGCAATTTCAATTTACTAAGAACTTATTATCATATTGTAGATAAATCATTATACTCATTAAAAAATTTAAAACAAAAAATTACAGAATCGTATCATCTTACCAATAATGGAGTTATATGGAACTTCTAAAAATTTCAGCAAAAAAATATTTTACTCAATTTTATCTTATCAAAAAATAAATTTTTAGAAGTTTGCTAAATAGTGTTTTCATTAACGACAATTTCAGGATCGGAATGGTCTTGATATGTATTTTGTATTACCCAACGTTGCCATAAAAAGGCACGATAAAGAAAGTCATGGATTCTATCAATATTAGAATTTCGGATTATTTTCTGAAATTCAAAATCATGAGGATTCCATTGATAATCAAATGATGAAAAAAAATCTAAGACTTCATGGGTTACTAAAGTGCAATTGGTGGTCGTACTAATTTTCAACTGTTTTCCTTGTTCTCTTGCTCTCCGTCTTGCAAAAGGAACGATAGATTTAATCAATTCAAATTGCAACAATGGTTCACCTCCCATAAAAAAAAGTGAAATATTTTTTGTATGAGAACTAGCAAAAAAGAGCCATATTATTGCATCTATTGCCGTTTTGGGGGAGATAGATGTTTGACGACGTTCACCTTTATAACAATAAACACATTTCAAATTACAATCCCAAGTTAAATCCAATTCTAATGAATGAATTAACATTTTTCGAGGAATTGAATTAAGAACTAATTGCTTTTTTTCAATTTCTTCAAGTCTTTGAAATATCATTTTATTGGGAAAGAAGAAATAGGATACTTTTGCAATTCCACCCAAGGAACTGCGGCATTGTCAATTTTATAAGGAGTTGCGTATTGGGAAGAAAGGAGCCTTTTTTTAGCAAACAATATTTCATGGGACTTTGGCAGATAGCCTTGCAAGGAATAATAAAATTGTATTTTGTTGGGATCGTGTAGCAAATATTCTTTGCCGTATTTATCTGGTTTTTGTTGCGGAACTGCCGGATTACGGGGAATAATCCGTAAAACCATATCACCTAAATAGGAAACAGGATTATCCGAATCTTTTGATTTAAACCGCACCGATGCTGCAAATAAGTCATTGACAAAAGAAAGATTGTTTTCTTTAAATCTATAAGTATCCGGTGCAAAGATTTTTTCTCTTTTAAACTCCTGACCAGAATTATTAATTTGTACTAAATAGGAAGCACCATCATAGATTTTTGTATCAGTGTCTCCTGTTCCCTTTTCAATTACAATAAATGAAATGTTATTATCCGTATCGCAAGCAAGAGAACTAAATATTGCCGAATTTTTTAACTCATAAAGATTTGCAATGTTTCCTGACATGTCGACAGAAAAAATATGATTTAAATCATGCGTAATAATTTTATCTCCCGTAGAATTCCATATCATTGATTTATCGTTTAGTAATCCCCAAAAATCAGGTGTCAATTTATTCTTAAACAGATTAACTAATTTCTGTGATTTTCCGTTTGTAACATCAATCAAATAGATATTTTCTTCATATCCTTGCTCGAAACAATTTTTCATTTCTTGGGCTGTTTTTTCCTTTAATTTTTGATCTTTTTGAAAAATACGAACAGCATCTTCAAAAGAAGCCGGTAATTCATAAGGATATTCTCTAACAATTACCGCTAGTTTATAAGGTGAAGAAGACATCGCCATTGTAACCGTAAGACTCGTATTCGAATTGCTCCATAAAAATTTAAAATCAGAAAATGGATTTTCCGCAACATAAATATTGGTACGAAACGTAATGAGAAAATAATATTCACCGTTAGGTTTTAATCTCATATCTTCAAATAAGAGATAAGCGGGGATTTCTGGATTACCAGCAACAGCAAGTATTTTACCATCTTTTGAAAGACATGATTTGAACCCAATCTGCCCGCAAACTTTGTCGGGAATAACAATTTGTTTTCCAGGTAATTCACGCCAAACATATTGTTTTCGCCGCACCCAAATTTTTCTTACAATAATTAGAAGCGGAGTAAACAATAAAAGTACAATAATAATACTATATTTTAGTAAATTTCTTCTTGTCATTGTTTTATTGTTGTAACTAAATTTTTGAATTTACGTTTTATATCGTAAGTTGGACAATTTTAAAGAACAAAAATGTGGCATCTTGTTTTATGTTTCAAAAATAAGTAGTATCAATATAAAATATTAACATTTTATAAGATTTATAAAAGTCAAATAATCATATCAATATTCAATCGTTACGTCCTGCTTGACATCCAGATCGCCCTTGATCTACACAAGCAAGACATTCATTACAAGTATCCGCAATCGATACTATACAGTTTCCACATGTAGTATCGGTTATACATGTCACGCATGGAGCAACACAGCAATCAAAAATACAACTTACACATGGGGCAGTACATTCCCAACATCCCTCGGCTTTTTGGGTATCCGTCGCCATCAATATGATTGTTGTTGGAACAATTGCTAATCTTGACGCCATATTTTGTAAAAGCCACGTCTCGCTGCAACATTAGGCATTTCGATAACTTCTTGCTCCATTTTAGAAATAAGTTTATGAAAGAGGTCATTTTTGAACAGACTTTCATCCTTATTTTGAAATTCATTATTAACATGTTCTTCTTGAGTCATAAATTTCCTTCTAAATATTATTGTTCATTTGGAATCAATATGTACCTAATAAAACGTTGTTTTATCAAAAATGCAGTTATATTGAACAAAGTCAATCAACCAGTATTTTAAACGCAAAACAGTTCAAAATTTATTTTCAGGATAATTCAATTATTCAACTATATAGTTCTCATATTCTACCAGAAAAAAAAGAGTACAAGACACTAATGCTGCGGTAATAGTTTTTTTCCTACCTTTATCGCGATGGCGGTGTTCTCAAAAATTTTCCTAGTGTTCACAGGCTGGTTGTTAATTTAGGTAAATTTTTATAAGCAAAATCTACCAACGCTTATCATTGGCAAATCTGCTGAACAAACAATGTTGTGGAAAAACTGCTCTGAAAAAAATGCGTTCGTCTTTTAAAATTCCAGATTACTGGTGAAATTTTATCTATTTTAACAACCAGCCTGTGAACACCACTGCCAGTTCCACTTTACGATTTTTTTCGTATTCTTTACGAGCATTTTCGAGATAAGTAGAATACGGTTTTCTATAAAGTAGCGATTCCGCTATTCCTGTTTTTTCAGCAAATTCCTTGATTGATATTTCCGTTCCGAAAGTATCGACTCCTGATTCGATCAGAAATTTTAATTCCAGCCGCGTGCGTTTTTGGTGTACAGTTTTCGGTTGTGAACCGTTTCCTGTGCAATCGGGTCTGTCATTCGATATTGTATGAACAGAGACAATTTTATTGTTAAGGTCTATCAAGGCTGATAGATGAGTGTTAATTTCGTTGCAAATATCACGAAGAGTACGCATAAAAATGGAAATGTGAATGTTGACAGATTTACTCTTTCTTTTTATTATTGTAGTAAGGAATTGTTACGAAATAAACTTGACAACAGTGGTGAATACAGGTAAGATGTGAAACATGGAAAATGCAGATGTATTAGCGATACAGACTAGGATAGAAGCAGTGTTGCCAACACTGAACGAATATCAACGGCGACGGTTTTGTGTCATAGATGAATCCGATTATGTAATAGGCATCAAGGTTTCCGACGAGGAACCGGAAAGATTAAATATTGTTAACGCCGATTTTCATGGCGAATGGAATTATTCTCTCCTTGCCTATTCATAATCTTGTCCATGTTATTTCGTAACAATTCCTTAATTAAAAACGAACTAATAAAACGAATCTAAAATCACGGTTTTTTTAAGACTCAATCATTTGAAACAAATCAAATTGAGAACACCCATTGGGAGCAAGATTTTTTTTGTACGATTCGTAACGAAGTACCAAACCTGATACTAAATCAATATGCCATGTAGATTTCACATATCGATAATTCTGTTGTTTCAAGTACATCTCAATCATTTTTTCATAGTTTTTCTCCGCTTCCTGAAGGGCTGACATCATTTGTTTTTTGTTCTTTTCACTGAAAGGAGTCCAGTCCTTAGGAGTCAATTCCTGTAGACATTTTTGGGCTAACGCTTGATAATAAGAACGTATTTGTTCTTTTGAATCCAAGGATTGTTCCATAACAACCTCCGCAACCGTTTTATTATTTAGAGTTTTCAGTGAAGTTAACGTAAAGGTATCAGAACGCCAATGACCTTGAAACGCTCTTCGAGCAGGTAAAACAAACTGAGAATTGACAGTCCAATCTGTTGTAACAAAGAAATAAGACAATGCTGGTGATAATTTTGAAGTCAGCTCAATAATTTGTTTTTTTTCCGGCGTGTCAGCTTTTTGGTAAGAAAGGTCTTTCATAAAAAGCAACGGAATATCAACACTATTGACATCGCTTCGAAGAACATAAGTCAAAGTAACAGGAGCAGAACATTTAGTAACAGATTGAATGAAAAAAGGTGATTCTTGTGTACGGGAAAACGACAAGACCCGATCTCCATTAACCGTGACATTAGTGGTACTTTTAGTAGGTCCGTCTTTATGGGCTATCGAATGTAACAGATGATCTGAAACTGTTGCAATAAATTCATCATTACCTGTTTTTACTGTTCCTTCAATTGTTTCAAAGAGCATTCCTTTACCGTTTGTAGCGAGATAATCTTCTAATTGAAAAGCGGTTCCCTGAACACGGGTTTGCAGCATGAGAAAATTCCATTGCTTTGGTACCGACAAATCGGGTTTTAGAGTTACGATCTTGTGACCATCGTTTGTTAATGGCAAAGGAGTTTGAAACCGTTGACGCACGGTATTCCAACCATTGAACAAGTCGTTGTAGGGCAACGGAGTAGGATCCGGTGGCGGAAGCTTTTGAATATCGTTCAGTGTCATGTAGGGGATTTCCTCTAAATCCTTTACTTGTTTTTTCCGCCATGCCCGAATCACAAATGGTCCAGCAGCAAGACCCGCAATTGCTGTACCAAGTACAACTCGACGTGTAATTTTCTTATTCATTGATTTTGACTCCTTATTTAAATATTAAACATAAAACTGATCCTCTGATTACTTTATATCAGAGGATACTGAAAATACTAATTTGACCAAGTTATCGTAAACAATCTCCGGCAATGATTCACTCCATGTTCGTGGTCGTGTCTGTTCGTTTTGTTCTGTTTGCGAGTTGCACTTGTTACCGCACTCGTCAATATATTGTTGGTTGGAATTAACCGGTTGAAGGGGAGCAAATATCATTTCAGTTGTATCGTAATCTGATTTATTCTTCTTTTAACATTTTTAACAACTTTAGAATTTCTAAAACTCCATAACGTATTTTGACTAATATTTTAAG
>JAITIZ010000692.1 GCA_031279215.1 Planctomycetaceae bacterium | reverse complement strand
CAGGGAAAATCAACTTACCAAGGCGGAACATACATTTACGGCGGAACACTTTCGTATTCCGACTTGGACGAAGACACCGCCGGCAATCTTGGTTCGGGCGGTGTTCAGTTCAAACGCGGCGGAGGAACGTTACAAAATCGAAACACCGTTGATGCCTTTGATCAGAAAATCATTATTGACGGCGGTTCCACCGCAACCTTTGAAACATTACAAGATTTAACTGTTACCGGAACCAACGGAATTGCACACGGAAACATTGATTCGACAGACCCCTATTATGATCCTGACGATACCCAAAGTCATCTTGTCAAAACCGGCAATGCTGTTATGACGATTAACACTCAGGCGGCATGGACAGGCGCAACAACAGTTAAAAACGGTGTTTTGGTCAACAATATTCCGATAGATACCGTGTTGACGGTCGAAACAACCGACAGTACTTATCGTACCGGAAATGCCGACCGGCAAGTTACCGCCATTTTGGGCAATGGAACCGTCGAAATGGCTGGCGGTTACAAATTTACCGTCAACAATGCGGAGGAAGATGTTTTTGACGGAGTATTCAACGGTTTAGGAAATCTGGTGAAAACAAATACCGGAACATTAATTTTGAACGGCAATAACATTTATAACGGAGCAACCATCATCGAAAACGGAATTATTGTCGGCAACATCTCCCAGGGAACCGATTTAACTGTTTATTCCAGCGGTCAATATCAGTCGGGCAGTTCTAATCGGTCAATTAGTTCGTTGCAAGGAAACGGGATTGTTGATATGCAAGGTGCTACTTTGTTGATTAACCAAACGAAAACCGGTTTTTCACCGATGTTCAACGGAACTATCCGCAACGGAAAACAATTTATTAAAAACGGTAACGGTTTACAGGGACTTGGAGGACTTCAAAATAAGTTTAGCGGTGATATTCTGGTCAATGCCGGAACGTTACAAATTGGCGGTTGGGGTTCGGCGACCTCGCAACTCATTACCAATACGGATATGATTGTCCGCGAAGGAGCAACTCTGTCGTTGCAACCGCTCGCAACAATTGATGTCAAGAAAAACTTAACCATTGATGGAACATTATCAGTAATCATCGGTAACAATTCCATTCACGCCGGAAGTGTTACGCTCGGTGAAAATTCCGTGTTGAATGTTACGGGAATCGGAACAAATGATTCTCTACATACTCTCATTACATCTGATAGTGCAATTGAAGATGATTTTGGATACGTTTGTGTCGGCGGTGAACAACCGAATGTCGATTATCTGCTTCTTGATGTTACAAAATCGGAAGATGAAAAGAAATTATCGGTTGGTCAGTCGTTGCGTTGGTATGCTTCAAAAGACGCTCACGGTAACTTCACCTTGACCAATTCCGACAGTGAATTTACGCTCGGTGTAGAACTGAAAAACGTAACCGGAACTTTTGACCCCGACGTTTGGGATGGTAAAACGTTGACGAAAAAAGGACTTGGAACTTTAATTCTTGCCGTGAAAAATTCCTATTCCGGCGTAACCAATGTCGAAGCCGGAACTCTGAAACTTATTCACGAACAAGCAACAGCAGGTTCCAAAGAAATTTATCTTTCCGATTATGCAGAGTTGAATCTTGATTTTAACAGTATTGGGAATGAAACGGAAAACTCTTGGCCGCAAGGAATGATCACACCTATTACCGGAACCGGAAGTGTTATCAAAACCGGTTACGATTCTATTTCCGTTCTTAGCGGCAGAAATACATACACTGGTGATACGGATATTCAGGAAGGCGTTCTTCTTGCTGACGGTTCGCTGGAGAGTCACGTTTGGGTTCGTGAACTTGCCGGTTTCGGCGGAAACGGAACCGTCAACAATGTGGTTAGTTTTCTCGACGGTTCCCATTATTACTGGCGGTTCGGCGCAACAGAATCAGAATCGGATATGTTGACGGTAAAAGATGATGTGTATATCGGCGACAATGTTTTATTCAAACCTGTTACTACTATTTCAAAAGAGAACTTAAACAGTTTTGAAAATTGGAAAGTCCTGAATTATTGGTCGGCATTGAATGGGCGTTTTGCCGGAGTGGATAATTCATCCAGTGCGTTTTTTGATTTTGAACTGGATTATGATCAGCAAAATTATGTAACGATCAGCGGTTATATCCGCCGCGAACCGCGTCCGTTGAGTGATATTGTTGCAACATCGTTAATGTTGGCGCAAACGAAAATGTACCGGACGGCTTATCAACAGATTACACGGGAATGGCTTAGCGAATGTACAGACCATCCGTTACAAGAATCCGTTGCGTCAACAATTCAGGCAAGAGGACAAGCCAAACATCACCCGCAACGTACCGCATGGATGACCTTTGTCGGACGCGGAAATGATTTTGAAAGTTCTTATTTCAATGAAGGTTTTAACTTGCAGTCTTACGGAGTGCAAGCGGGTTTGTCGTTCCTTTCCAATTGTACACGTTCTTTTGGGTTACTGTTTGGGCGTGAAGAAGGGAAACTGTCAAATTATTCCGATCAAGTGAAAAACGAAGATTATTATCTTGGTTTATATTACGGTCAAGTTTTCCGTTCTGATTTAGACATTCGAACTTATATTGGCGGCGGTTGGCAAAATAATGATCTGATTCGGACAAACAACGGTTATCGTTATGGTTCCAACTACAACGGGAACACGTTCAACCTGAATTTTGAACTCGGACGGCGTTTCAAAGCCAGACGGGACTGGAATGTTCGGTTCTTTAGCGGTGTTGATTTGGAAGTGTCGCGAATCGGCGGTTCGACAGAACGTTCTTTGGATTGGGAAAAATCAAACGAATACCGCCGGTATCACCGTTCGGAATTGACAAAATTCATTGCCCGTACCGGAATGGAAGTAATGAAAAACTGGCGGCGAATTGATTTCCATGCCGGCAGCCAACTCGGTTGGAATTTCGGCGACACGCGACCGCAAACGGATATTTATTATCCTGCTCTCGAAGGAACATCCATAAAAGCCAATGTTCTTAGTAAAGGAGCACATCTTGGGCGTTTTGAGTGGGGATTCAATGTCGGCATGAACTGGTTCCTATCGGAACGCCGCAACACGTTGTTCTTCCTCGAATACAACGGCGATATCTATCTCGACCGCGACGGCGATACTTCCGCAGGCGGCGGAACGTTTGGGTTCTCGTGGAAATTTTAAGTAGAAACACAATGCATTGCATTGCGGCTCGACTGTTTTCAAAGCGGCCACAGAATATACTCTACCCTGTTATAAATTTAACACACCAGCCTGTGAACACTAGGAAAAATAAAATCACTACTGAAATACTTACAATTTATTCAGTAGAGTGAACATTTTATCAAGATTTATCCTATCAGAAACGAAAATTACGGTTCCGGTTTTTTTTCCGGTGTTTTGGGAATTTCGGTTTGTTTGGTTTCGGTTTGTTTATTTTCGGTTTGTTTGGTTTGTTCATCCGGTTTTCGTTCAGTGGGGCGTTCAGTTGGGCGTTCAGTGGGGCGTTCACGGCGTTGACGTAGTTCGGTGTTTCGTTGTTCACCGCTTTGCTCAGTGTTTCGCTCAGTGTTTCGCTCAGTGTTTCGTTGTTCACCGCCTCGCTCTCCATTCCGTTCACCGCCACCGCGTACACTGTCTTGTTCACGATTTTCATTAGAGGGGCGATTTTCTCTTGTTTGTGGGGTGTTGGGGTCGAAATTTTCCGTTTTTTGTTCTTCTTTCTCCTGATCAGGTGCCAACTTCGGCAAGTCGATTTTATCACGATGAGCCCACGCTCCAAGAACAATAGAATCTTCTTCTTTAACTCCTTCTAAAATAACCACTTCCTTATCATTTGATGCTCCGGTTTTGACTTCAATTTTGTTCCATTTTCCGTTTTGAAATGTTATGGCGTATGTTTTAGTGCCGTATTCGAAAACGGCTTGAATCGGCAAAATAAGAGCATTATGAATTTCATTAACAGTTATTCGTGCTTCGGCGGTTAAACCCGGTTTAATTCCTTCCGGCGAATCGAGAATCGAAATCGTGGTCATATATTCTTTTGACATGGAACCGCCCATCCAATTTCCGGGTTCGGGATAGTCATTGACCACACGAACAATCCCGCCAAAAACCTGATTGGGAAATGCTTCCAACCGGATTGATGCTGTTTGTCCGACTTTAACCAATCGGATATTCGCCTCATTAACAAGTCCTTTGACTTGCATTTGAGTAGGATCGGGTAATCGTAATAAAATCTGACGTTCAAAAACTTTTTTTCCTTCTTTAATCAAGTCTTCATCACCTCCCCAACGCGGCATGTAATAAACAACCTGACCATCTTGCGGAGCAACAATTCGGCAAAGAGTTAACTGATTTTCCAAATGTTCCAGCCGTTCTTCATCGAGTCGAAGACTTTGTTTATCGGATTCAACTTTGGCTTGGTTGGAAGCAATCGCCGCTTTGTATTGAACAACATTTTTTTCTTTGGTGTAAGTGTTTAAGACTTCTAATTTAAGTTTAGCGATATCTTTGGCATTGATTGCTTTATCCAGTTCGATAATATCGGCGGCAACTTTAGATTCGGTAACATAACCTCGTTCTAAAAGTCTTTTGTAAAATGCAAGATTATCTTCTTGTGTTCGGACAGATTCTTCGGCGGCAAAGATTTCGTTTTCGATGGTTTTTTTTTCTTCTTCAAATTTACCTTTGAGATATTCCTGAAGTGTTAATTCTGCGGTTTTCAGATCGGCTTCGGATTGAGCCAGTTTTGACTTGCTGGCAAGAACGGCAATACGTTGTTTTGTAACATTTTCACGAAGAGTTGAAGAATCAAGCTCAACAAGAAGGTCGCCTTTTTTGACAATCGTCCCTTCAGGAACCACCGAAATAATCGTCAAACCGCCGGCACTTTCAACTTGACAACGAATTTCAACATTGCTCGCACTGTCAACACTTCCGCGTTCCAAAATTTCGTGAATAAATGTTTTTTTCTGAACGATCACTTGTTGGGGCGGATCAATTTTGACAGAAACCTGTAACCGCTTCCAACCGGCATAAACCGCCGCCCCCAAAAAAATAATCAACAACAAAAGGAAAAAAAATGTCCTAACAATTTTTCCAGTACGTTCCGGCTTTTTCATAATTGTGCAAAAATAAAATCAGGGATTGGGACAAATGGAATCGGATTAGTATATCATGTTTCATAGATAATAGAAAGTGGAGAACGAATATACTTTACACGGTAAAAAATGCCCCTTTATTTTGTTGAGAACTCTTCCCAATTCTATTCATTGCATATTAAAATTCGATTTTTCCTAGTGTTCACAGGCTGGTGTGTTCATTTAGTTAAACAAAACAAAAAGTAGGCAATGTTTCGCCGAAACGTTACACCGGTTAGTTTTGTTATTGTGTTGTACGCTGTTGGTTTTTCATTTCCAACTATCAACAAGGTCAAGTCGGCGAGTACGCCGGCTTGCCGATAGTTTGGACAGACAATTTTAAATCATTTTTTTCGATTTAAATATAAAATGGTTGTATGAATAGAAGTGATAAATATTGGATAGAATAGATTTTTGGTAATCTATACTCATCACACTTGACAATTCGGTTTTCGTTTTTTGACAAGATCAACGGATTTTGACGGGATAAACAGAATTTACAGGATTTTAAATAAAGAATACAAAAATTCTACTCTTATAAAACCGAATTTTAAAGTACAATGAGTATATCAGTGGAATAATTGTAGATCATAACCATAGCAGCCCTGAAAGGACGAGATAGTAGTTGATAGTTGATAGTGGAGAGTGGAGAGTGGATAGTGTCGCAAGCGGAATTATTGCCGTTTGGTAGTAATCCGCTTGCGGCACTATCAACTCTCCACTATCAACTATCAACTACTTTTTGTCCTAGCAGTTCAAGCCCTACCATAGCGGCTTCACGGAGAACACGGCGTTGGGTTTCTGATTGAGCGGGGGACTGGATAAGTTGAACAGACTTGGGCTCCTCCGGCTTTCCGATTTCTTCGGTTTCGCCCGCAATTTTATCGGCTAAAAGTAACGTGTTCCAAGAATTTTCCCCTTCCCAATCCTTTGGTAAATACGACTCCAAATCAATTACTTTTTGCGGGTTGTCCTGAAAATGTTTGACCGAACGCAGAAAATCCCCCAAAATTGTTTGTTGCTCATAAAATTGTTTCGGAAGTTGTTCGGGAAGAAGTAAAGTCAGGGAAACCGACCACGTAATTGGTTCCTCTTGACCATAGACAGAACGAAGCTCATTAAGTAAGTCCGTTGTCAATGAACCACGCCGAAGACTGGAAGCAAGTACCCCAGGAGGAATATCCACAAACCAATTAATAAATAAATCATCCCCCTTTTGGCTCTCCCGAAAATTCTTAATCCGCAACCGAAGTTCATCAGCCAATTTTCCGCCATCATCAGTTCCCTCCAAAGAAATCACCTCATTCACCCAACGCACCGGCGATGTCGGAAAAAATGTCAACACCGGTTCTTCCCCGTAAGAAACTTCAACAAGAGTCGCTCCGTAACTCCCAATATCTTTTGGAGTTCTGGCAACTGTTGCTCCCGGATAATGAACAAAATACGGTTGTAACGGAAGCGTGTTTCGTTCCCGTTTGCCGCCCAAACCCGTACCCGATGACGGAACTCCATTCTCCGGAACTTCCATAGGAATTGGTTTACCATCCGGTCCTTTTTTGCGGGGATTACCCCGAAACACCTGACGGCGGTTACTCCCGCCCATCGCCCAAAAATCAATCCGGCGTTGGGACAACGATTCCGGTTCGACTTCACCATTGGCAACCGCAATCGTATAAAAACCGCCGGCATCAACCGGAAACTCAGAACCCCGAATTCGACGACGCTGCTGATTACGGCTAATTCCAACTATTTTGGCAACCGGAATTTCTTCAGATTCCCCAGATCGATAAACATAATATTCCTGAATCGAATGACTCGGAAAAGTATGGACATTGGCAGGTAATGGAAAAACCGCCGGCCAATCCTCCGGTGAATCAAATTCACCGCCAGCCCAATAAACATCAATTCCGGCTTTGTGAAGACGTTCAAACTGTTCCAGAAGAAACAAAAAATGACCCGGCGGAGAAATACGGCAGTTCAAAATGTCGCCGCTCAAAATCAAAAATTCAACATCCTCCTCCAACACCCGACTAAATAACCGTTCCGCACCACAACGTAATACAGTAAGCATACGCTGCTCCCAATAAACAGGTCCCTCCACAACCTGTTCCAATGTCCGATCCAAATAAAGATCAGACGCATGGATAAACCTAAGTGGTGCCTGAGACTGAAGTAAAATGTTATCGTCAATTGAATTCATAACGTGTCTTTGAAATTAACAAATTTTGTCATCTTACGTGACCAGCAAAGTTTACGTAATTGCGCAATATACCACAGCCAACCCGACCTTACAAGAGTAGTGGATAGTTAATAGTTAATAGTTAATAGTTAATAGTTAATAGTTAATAGTTAATAGTTAATAGTGGATAGTGGATAGTGGATAATATTTTTAACCGCTTGCGTCACTATTAACTATTAACTATTAACTATTAACTATTAACTATTTTCAGGGCTTGCAATGTTCCGGAATTCAGTGTATGATAATTCCTTCAAAAATTTTGTAATTATTTAGCGGAATTTTTCCTGATAGTTTCGGAATTTTTGAGGGAAGCAACATCAATTATCGCCGATACAACGTTTCGGCAAAATGTTGACGACCTTTTGAGTATTACCTCTATCGTGTATTTTAAAATGATTCCAATAAAATATTACAAAAAATCAATTTTATTTACAGAGGAGTATAAAACAATTCGTAACTATTACAAATCGTTAATGTTCACAAATCGTTAAACCTAATTTGACCCAAGAAAACTATGAACACAAAAGTATTGTATTCCGTTTTTAAACGTAATTTTGTCGGTTATCTTTCCAATCCAACCGGTTACGTTTTTATCTGTGTTTTTGTTCTGCTTAGTTCGATAGCGGCATTCCTGCCGGACGAATTTTTCAACGCCAATCTCGCAAACCTCGATCAACTCAATCTTTGGTTTCCGCTCATCATGTTGGTTTTTGTACCGGCAATCACGATGGGCATCTGGGCGGATGAACGCCGGCAAGGAACCGATGAACTGTTGCTCACCATTCCCGCAAGCGATTTCGATATCGTTCTTGGTAAATTCAAAGCGGCAGTTTGTATCTACACTGTTTCGCTTCTTTTTTCGTTCATTTGTAATTTACTCATCCTAAAATATCTTGGTATGCCGGATACCGGACTCTTTATCTGTACGTATATTGGATACTGGCTTGT
>JAITIZ010000670.1 GCA_031279215.1 Planctomycetaceae bacterium | reverse complement strand
CAAATAGCACAACAGGACCTAGTCCTTATTTTAACTTTTTCGGCGGCGATCTTAATTTGTTACGTTTATTCGATTATGTCCGTGTTCCCTCCAAGTTTGCAGGAACGATTCGCGGATGGTACTCGGATAATAACAACAATCCAAAGCCGATTTATGAAATGCGCGAACCAGGAAAAATCAATCTCAATACCGCAACAGAACCAGCGTGGAAAGCATTGAGAGGCAGTAGTAACCGGACATGGAATGGTTATACTGATGCAAATGGTCTTGGTAGTCTTCGGCATAAAGAGGCAATTGATAATAATTATCCATCGGAATTTATTCCGTTCCGCTCACCACAGGCAACTGCTTTGGTGCCGCCATTGACTACAATAGATGTTGTTGATCCTGACGACAAAGACAATTTAGTACAGAATCCTAGCAATACAACCTTGTTACGTACAGGATTATTGAAACCGGAACCGGACGCGAGTAATCCTTACACCGCTCTTGAAAATTATATGCGGTTGTCCGATATGACCACAACACGTTCCAATGTCTTTGCCGTTTGGATAACGATTGGGTATTTTGAAGTTACATTAGGTGGTATTGACGCTGTTTATCCTGATGGTTATAGGCTTGGGGCGGAAAAAGGTCTTGATAACGGTACTGTTAAACGTCATCGGGCGTTTTATTTGATTGACCGTAGTATACCGGTTGGTTTTCGTCGCGGCAAAGTTTTTAAGCAGGAAAACGGCGATCCGCATTATAAACCGATTATTATCAATTCTAAAATTCTAGAATAAGTAGTTGGGAGTAGTTGAGAGTTGAGAGCGGATAGTTGAGAGTGCCGCGGGCGGATTACAACCGTAACAGTAAAAAAACTGCATGCGGCACTTTCCACGATTACCTTTCCATTATTAACTACTTGTAAGTTGTTAGTAGTTCTCGGTTTATTTTGACGTTGTGGCGGACATCGACTGGAAAATGGCGCAAAATCCGAATCTCTTTAATAGATTCCGTCAACGGATTTTTTTGAGCTAGTTCCAAAAGTTCGGTAATGAGTTTTTGTTTCTCGGTTTTGTTTTTGGGAAAAAATTCAGGAAACGGTTCAACAAAAATTCGCGGAACCTTGCCTGCTAATGCAGAGCGAAAAATTTTCGGATGTTGATTGAAAATAGCCTCACAAGGAATCGAAAACAATGTTTTTTCCGGTGTGGTAACACGATGCACTTTTCGTCCGCAAAACCAAAACCGATCTTGTTGGTCAAGATAACCGACATCACCCATTCGATGCCAGACACGTTTTTCCGTATCAAGAATTTTTGCGGCGGAGTTTGCTTCGGGACGGTTGACGTAATACGTTGTTACTTGCGGTCCCGTAACAACAATCTCGCCGATCTCGCCAACCGGTAATTCCCGTGCGTCTTCCAAACACACAATCGGAGCATCCGTAATTTCAATAATCTTCCACGAAATCGCCGGAAACCGCGTACCAACACAAACTCCCGCTCCTTGTACCGTTTTGGTAACAGTTTCGCCAAGAATTTCGGTTGCGGAAATAGAAGCCGCCGGCAAGGCTTCCGTGGCTCCGTAAGGTGTGAAAATTTCACCTTCGGGATGAATACAACGTTTCAGTTTTTCCAGAATCGCCGCCGAAACCGGCGCTCCCGCCGAAACCGCACGGCGTAATGTTTCCAATCGTTTTCCCGTTTTCGCACAATAATCGGCAACCCGATTCCAAAGTGCCGGCGATGCAAACGATTGAGTAATTTTCCAAGAGTTCGCCGCTTGAACAATTTTAGCCGGATTGACCTGAGCCGGATGTGCCGGATTCATATCGGGAATTATCGCCGTAACTCCCATAGCCGCATCGAATAAACCAAAAAACGGAAAACATGCCAAATCAATCTCGCCGGGTTGAATTTGATACCGTTTCGAAATCTCCGCCACCTGCGTATCAAAAACACAATGCGTAAACGCAACTCCTTTCGGCAAACCCGTACTGCCGCTCGTAAAAATAATCGCAGCAAGATGATCCGGTGCCGTTTCGGTTATTTTGAAATTGTTGCAGCAAGAGTCGGCGTTTTTATTGTTTCGGATAGCATCAAGCGAAAGTCCGCCCCAAAACCAACGATGCCCAACCGTGAGATGATATTTTGCCTTTGGAAACCGGTGTTTCAGGAACAACCGCGCCCAATGAACAGACGGAACCGCCACAAAACCGTCCGGCTCCACCTCCGCAAGACAATGAAGCATTCGCGGAATCCCCATCCCCGGATCTATCAGAATAAGCGTAACACCAGCCTTGCAAAGAGCAAAAACCAACGAAATAAAATCAATCCCGTAACGAACAAACAACGCCAATTTCATTCCAGGTTGAATACCGTTTTCAAGCAACGCCGCGGCAATCAGGTTGGTATCGGTTTCCAGTTCGGCAAAAGTTATCGTCTTATAAAAACCGTAACCATCCGGCTCCGCAATCGCCGGTTGCTCAGGATAACGTTGCGCCATTTCAGTAAGACGTGATGCAATATTCAAAAAAGTCATCGCCGGTTAAAATTATCTCCGGTGTTACAATTTCTTGCCCAAAAAAATTACGCCGATTTTCGCAGATTATTTTAAAAAGGTTTTTGTCTATTCTTCCTTTGTTTGTTTCGTTATTTCCTGCTCTCAAAAAAGAATCCTTGAAAGTCCACAAAGATCGAATCGCTGAGAAAATCGCTGAACGAAAATCCGCACAACTCTGCGCAATCTGCGAACCAAAATAGACAATAACTGTGAATATTCTTTTTCATAAATACGATTACAGTATTCTCAAAAACTTTGTACAACCCGAATCTGTTTGATATGCCCGCTCTGTGGTTCAAAACAACGTATCGTTATCTGAATCGATCTCAAGTCTTCCGTGTAAGGAGGAGGA
>JAITIZ010000664.1 GCA_031279215.1 Planctomycetaceae bacterium | reverse complement strand
CTTAAGTGTGTTTAAAATGTCATTCGGTGCGTCAAATCGGCTTGCACTTATAGTTTCAATAAATGCGTATTTTTTTTATTGTTGTTTATTTTGTTTTATTTATTGTATCGAAAAATTTTGTGACTTTATTAGCGGTTGCTCATTTGGTTCTCGTCTTCTTAATCTTATTACTGATGCCCTCTATTTCGCAGAAATTTATGTTACTGAAAAATGGCGTTTATTTAGCAACAAAAAAATTCGGATTTCGTAATAATTTCAATTATTTGTTTCAAGCAGATACTTACACCAATCAAACAACGGTATTGAGTCCAACTTACAATGATTTAAGTTATCTTGTTACATCAAAAATTTTTGCTGAAACAAAGGTAAGATTCGATTGCGACATTCAGGTTTACAATTTCGATTTATTGTTGCAGCGGAACGATTTTTCTCGACGAAATTAATATTCGTCAATTAAAGCAGTTTGACTTTCGACAACAAATCGGTTATGTTCCGCAGCAGTCGAAATTATTTAGCGGAACGATTGAAGAGAATCTACGGTGGGGAAAAACCGATGCCGATATAAATGTTCTCTACCGTGCGGCGGAAACTGCACAAATTCGTGATTTTATTGAACAACTTCCAGATGGTTTTCAATCTATTGTTTCGCAATTCGGTGGTAATTTTTCCGGCGGTCAGCGTCAACGTCTAGCAATTGCACGAGCGTTGGCATGTCAATCTCCGATTTATATTTTCGATGACAGTTTTAGTGCGTTAGATTATTTGACGGATGCAAAATTACGAAAATCGCTTGCTTCGTATGCACAAAACGCAACATTGATTATTGTTGCTCAAAGAATATCGACCATCCGTAATGCAGAACAAATTATTGTACTGGAAAATGGTAAAATCGCAGGTTGCGGTACTCACGACGAATTGTTAAAACATTGCCCGATATACTGTGAAATTGCAGAAAGTCAAAATATGGAGTCTGCGAACAATTTATAAAATTAATAAAAATAAAATTTGTATTTGTAACTATTCATGGATTTTTTGATTCAAAATAAAAAACGTCCCCTATGTTTCCTTAATTTCTAATTAAAATTTTACGAAATAGTTACAAAAAAAGTTGTTAATATGAAAGGCAATCAAAAAACTTCGTTACTTTTCTCGTTGAAACGGCTGGTCGGACTTTGTCGTCCGTTTCGGTTTCTTCTTGTGGTTTGTACTTTGATGATTTTTGCATCAATTGCTTTTACAATTTTTACGTCGCTTATTTTTGCCCAAGCGATTGACTTAATTCCCGATGGTTCGTTAAAGTCGATTATGAATACAGGCGGTATTGATTTTGCGGCATTGGGAAAATTATTGTTATGTTGTATTTTGCTTTATATTGCAAGTACAATTGCTTCATCGGTGCAATCGTGGATACTTGCGGGAATAGCCAATAAAATCGGTCAAAATCTGCGGAATCAAATCAATGATAAACTCAATCGGTTACCGATAAGTTATTTCGATACTCATCGTAGTGGCGATACTCTGGCGTTAATAATAAACGACGTCAAAGCAATTACATTGGGACTGAATCAGGGAGTTCCGCAAATTTTTGTTGGTACATTAACGGTTATCGGCGTATTAATTGTTATGTTTATAACAGATTGGTTGATGACATTAGTTGCTTTATCGTTACTTCCGTTATCGGTATTTTTTCTACCGGTGATTATGAGTCGAAGTTAACGGCATCTTCGCTTTCTACAGGAATATATTGGACAAACAAGCGGAATAACTGATGAAGTATTGAGCGGTCATTTTATTGTGAAATCTTGTAATCGCGAGGAGAAAACAATCGAAGATTTTGAGCGGATAAATCAACAACTTCGTAACACAGCGCGGTTGAGTTTATTTTACAGTGCGTTAATTATGCCGTTTATGTTCTTAGCGATGAATTGCAGTTATGTATTACTTTGTGTTGCCGGTAGTTTTTGTACTGTTTTGAGACGAATTACTGTAGGTGAAATTCAGGTGTTCTTGCAATACTCAAATCTTTTGTCTCAACCGTTGATTCAAATGGCGGGTTTTGCCGGTTCTATTCAGCAGATGCTTGCATCAATAGAGCGTATTGCGATTCTGCTTGAGGCTTCCGAAGAGAGTCTGGATAAAGATCATTTACCGACAATGCCAACAACGGAATATGAAAAAACAATTCTACCCAATAGCGAAATGAAAAAATTGAACAAACAAATAAATCTTTTCTTTTAAATTCCAATAAATCCCAATGCCATAAAAATTCTATCAATTGGGCTCTTGTGTTTCATTAAAAATACATTATAATACAAAGTTGTTGTTTTTAACTTCAATAATTGATTTTACAATTGAAAAACAGCAATGAATTATCGGGCGTTTAAGTCCATGAAACAAAATATCTAAAAATAATAAAACCTTGAAAAAATAAGGATATTTTGATAAGTGTCTTTAAGAAAAGGGCAATTTTTAATTATTGATACAAATAATCGTTTCCTAAATTCCAAAACAATTACCATTTTTCTATGACTAACAATCAATTCGAATTACATCGGCAATCAACAGGGATTTCCGGTTTGGATCAATATCTTGGCGGCGGACTGTTACCGGGAACAATGACAGTGTTGGTTGGTTCTTCCGGTATTGGAAAAACACAATTCGGAATCCAGTATGCTCATGCCGGGCTTCAACAGGAAGGACAACGCGGAGTGTTGTTTGATATGGCTTCGCGCGGTGATCCGCAAGGTCATAAAGAATACGCTCAACGGCTTTTTCAATGGATACTTCAAGAAGAAGTTACAAACGATGTTGTTGATTATGAACACTTTTTCGATAAAAAAAATCAACCCGGTGATTATTTTCGTGCACTAACCTATCAAGGGAAACGTGTTACCAAACGGGATATGGATTTCGACCAATGGAACGATTGGCAGGCAGAACTCTCTAAACATCTTGACGCAACAATTGCCTATTTTTTTGGACATTTTATTCGCGGCAGACGGCGATTTGTTGTGGATGGGATTGAACCGGTTCAGCATCAGGGTGAATCCATTCAATTTGAACTGCTGGAATATGTTTATCATCAGATTATCCGCAAAGACGCCGAATGGGTTGCACGGGATTTATTTCGGCAACATTTTCGCGGCAATGAAACGAAAATCCGTCAACACCTTTACCGTAAAGAAGAAATTGGTTGCTTGGTCAATTACACAAGTAGTGAAACGTCATTGGATACAATGATTGAAAAACCATTGGATGAAGGTGATCTTCTTGCCAATGCCAATACAATTATTTATATGGGAAAAATTCGTGACGGTAATAAATTTCGCCGTGCGATGTATGTTTCCAAACATCGCGGCAGTCCTTGCCCCGATGAGATTTTACTCTACAATATTGACGAACATGGACTAAAAATCGTAACAAATGGATGTGAGAAATAATTGCCTATAATTGCCTACAACAATAACCGAATGTATCATTCTTTAACATTCTCAATAATATTATGAAACAAAAATCCTTCTTTCCATTGAGTATATTGTCTCAAAACATAATTGTTGCAATTATTTTGATTGTATCGGCATTGGGATTGCGGTTTTACAAACTTGGCGAATGGTCTTTTGATCTCGATGAAATTGCAACACAAATTGAGACACGGTCGCTTTTTGAAAATCAACCGTTACCGGAATCTATAAAAGATCTTCCCTATCATCATCCTGATCCCGAAAAATCACAATTTTACCGGCTTCCCCGATTGATTTTTGTTGCTCATTTTGTTCATTGGCTTGATTATCGTTTATGCGGTGATGATGAGTTTGGTTCACGCGTTTTCATGGCAATAATGGGATCGTTTAGTGTGGGTATTGCTTTTCTTTTGGGACGATCATTATTCGGTTTTTCTACAAGTCTCATTCTTGCCTTTTTGATATTACTGTTACCCGAACATGTTTATCAAAGTCAAAACGGACGATTTTATAGTCAGGCGTTTTTATTCGTTGAAATTGTATTTCTATTGGGCGGTCATGTTGCAATGAAACAATCTGTTGTTGCCGCATGGGGATTAGTACCGGTATCGCTCATTATGATATTGTCTCATTCATTGAGCGGCATTGTTTGGGGAATACTTCTTGGCGGATTATTGTTCGATTTCTTTTTTTCCAAACAATCGAATATCAATCAATCCAATCTTGAAACAAAAACAAATTTATTTCTGTTAAAAATACCCTACAGGATTATTTTGATTCTAGGTATCTGGTCAATAGTTTTATTACTGATTTTTTGGTTTCATATTGTGCCGCTTACTAAATCATGGAACAATTATGATGTAACTTGGAGATTATCACCGGTAGATTCTGTTTTAACATTTGCGTCTGATTTTGGGCGGTCTTATATTATTTTGTGTGTTCCCGCATGGTTTTTTGTGTTACTTCACGTCCGTAAAACCGGTTGGGGATATTGGTTGTTTTGTGCTTTGACTTGCGGTTCTGCCATTTTTTTACTTCCTTTGAAAATGGTTTTTTATTCCACTTATGCTTTTACTCTCTCATTTCCATTTCTTGTGATTCTTGCCTTGTTCATAAACCATATCGGTCAGTTACTCACTCAATCCAATAGACGATATGGTTGGTTGTGCGGTGTGGTTTGGTGTTGTTTTATGGTGTTACTGAATATTACAGAATTAAACAATTATTATAAAGACGGAAATCGTTACGACATTCGGTCTGCATGTCAGTATATCAAACAATATTGGCAACCGAATGATCAATTGTTTTGTACAGGCTTAAACGAAATTATCAATACCTATATCCCCATAGACGGTGTACCAACCAGGCTGCCGTCAAAAGATATGAATGAATATCTGCAACATCATTTCGATAAAATCAGGAAAGATAAAGAGAAATCCAATCACTCACGTTTTTGGATTATTATGAAACGCGAACATTATTTTTTGTTGGATAAGAAAACACGTGATTGGATTGATAAACATTGTCAATACGAAGGAAGTTTCGGAAAATTCCATTATGGACATCCCATGTTTCTTGAAGTTTTTTTGTGTTCTCCCCAATCACCGGTTCCATTATCCGATTCTGTTACAACAATAAATTCTGAACAATAACGGAAATCAAAAAACCAAAACGTTATGCCCTATCAATAACTATTGTTAATTCCATACAAACTGTTACACAATAACTGAGTTACTGAAATAGTATCAATTTTCCTTTTTTCAAAATATCAACGGCAATGCAGTCCAAAACTTTTTTTTCATTAAGTATATTGTCTCAAAATATAATTATTACAATTATTTTGATTGTACTGGCATTGATTTTGCGGTTTTACAAACTTGGCGAATGGTCCTTTACCGGTGATGAAATTGCGGCACAAATTGAGGCACGGCTGCTTTTTGAAAATCAACCGTTACCGGAATCTATAAGAGAGCATCCTTGTCATCATCCTGAACTTGAAAAATCACAATTTTACCGGCTTCCCCGATTGATTTTTGTTGCTTATTTTGTTCATTGGCTTGATTATCGTTTATGCGGTGATGATGAGTTTGGTTCACGTGTTTTTATGGCGATCATGGGGTCATTTAGTGTCGGCATTGCTTTTCTTTTAGGTCGATCCTTATTGGGTTTTTCCGCTAGTTTCATTCTTGCCCTTTTAATTTTATTATCGCCCGACCACATTAATTACAGTCAGCTTGGACGATTTTATAGTCAGACATTTTTATTTATTGAAATTGTATTTCTATTGGGCGGTCATGTTGCAATAAAACGATCTGTTGTTGCCGCATGGGTATTAGTGCCGACATCGCTTATTATGATATTATCTCATTCATTGAGCGGTCTTATTTGGGGAATACTTCTTGGCGGATTATTGTTCGATTTCTTTTTTTCCAAACAATTGAATACCAATCAATTCAATCTTGAAACAAAAACAAACTTATT
>JAITIZ010000427.1 GCA_031279215.1 Planctomycetaceae bacterium | reverse complement strand
ATTCCACTGATAGATTACAAATAATATCTATATTTCTTGTAGTTACTTAATTGAAGTTTTATTATGTTACGATTTCTGTAAGGAGTGGGCAAGGTTTCGCCGAAAGGTTGCTTACCTCGTGATTACTTACTCATAATTATTCTCTCAAAAATATAAAACAATCAGTAAATTTAGGTTTTGGATTCTACCAACGAATCAGGAATGACGGGTTTTCCTTGTTCGAAAAGGATAATTCCGTTTTGTTTAATAATTTCGTGTTGAACGGGTTTCACATTAATCTCCCGAACTTCTTTACCTTGTCGAATTGCCTCAGCAGCCGCAATACCAGTTGCCTGACCAAGAGCCATAAATGTCGGTTCCACTCGAATCATTTGATAACCGACATGAGTTGTTGAACACGCAACCGGAACCAACAATCCATCAACACGTTTTGGAACTAAAACACCGTAAGGAATCTGAGTTGGCGGATGTGAGATGTAAAAATATCCTTCCCGAACTCCGGGATGTTTCGGATCGAATTTCGTAACTCCGTGAGAATCTATGGGAAATTCCGCAACAGCAATTCCTTGGGGATGACGCCGTGCCAATCCTGTTACGGGATCAGCATCGGCATCTTTTTCGGTAAAATTGTATTCCCCCCAAATTCGCCGTCCTTGTCTGACGTAAAGATGATGCGGTCGATAATTATTGTCTTGAAATTCATTGGTTGGAAAACCAAATTCGAGTGCTTGTTTTCTGATGAATTCGGGAACTTCTGGATCGTGTTGCAAAAACCAAATCAATCCTTCGTTGTGATTCCAATTCCGTTTGAAAAATTTTGCTCGTTCTTCAGGGCTTGCTTCGGGCCAACCCCAATTTTCCTCCGCTAAATCAAGCGATTCACTCGGAATACCATGAATTGAATCAGGATGATTACTGTTAATCTCAAAATTACCGCCCGGCATTGGATGAATCTGGATCAAATCATGAAGTCTTTTAACGTTACCGGATTTGAAATCGTTCATTAAATGTCGATAATCATCACGTCGATAGTCGTCTGGTTTTACGACGGGAGCGAAACGATCTTTGTTTTTCGTCATGTGAAAACGGAAACAAAAAGCCTGAATTCCGTTATCCGCTTCGCCGGTCGAACCGGGTAATAATTCTTTTTCGCCAAAACGGACATAAACTTTTCCTGCAAATTTTTCACCGAACATTTCACGGCTTTCCCGACCAACCCGATAAGGAACACCGGCAAGTGCGGCTAAATCACCTTCGTAGGTTGCATCGACAAAGATTTTAGCACGAAATTCTGTTTGTGAATTGGGTTCCGTCATATTCTTCGCAATAACCGCTGTTAATTTAACAGAGTTGCCAAAATCATTTGGGGCAATTCCGTCACATCGATGTCCTGGTTCTGCCGGGTGTTCGCGTCCATTTTTTTCTGTAACTATTGCAGTAACAACCCGATGTTTTTCAATCAAGTGAATTTGTTTTTCTGAAGCGAGCATTTCACGAAAGACTTGTTCAGCAACTTTGGGTTCAACATGATAACCGTTTCGGCAAGCAGAGTATTCCGGTGAATTTTTACCATAATTTTCAATGTAATAATTCCGAATTCGTTGCAGATATTCTTCGAAAATGCCTCGAATTGCTTCTTTGGTGATAATATCGGCGTTGGTCAAACCGCCGGTGATAATCCCGCCGACATGAGCAGTTTCTTCGAGAACGACAACACGAAGACCCGACCGTGCAGCAGAAACCGCTGCAGCAACACCTGCCGGTGTTGCCGCAACGATAACAACATCGCTATAAATTGTTTCGCTGTGAACCGCCGGATTGAAACTGAAAATTGAAATCGCAACAATAAAAAGAGAAACAAATTTTTTTGTGTTCATACGAACCTCCATAAGGAAATAAATTGAGGAATTAAAACAACATAAATCAGCGAGACACACGGTTGTGAGGCTCTACAAAAACAGAATTTTCAAGTGTATGAGTATATCGGAAAAGCAAACATTTCATTTTAATTCATTTGAATTGTTTGTTTTTCAAAATCGAACATGGCGACTTTATTTTCCCGATGTGAAAGGATTCCCATTGACAGCGGAGCCTGAACACGAACCGCCATTGAAATCGGAGACCTTGTTTCCTGTCGGGTTTTGACACATTCCAACAGATTTGTCCAAAGTTTTTCCGTATCGCTACCAGCCCAAGGTATTTTGATTTCTTCTTTTCCTTTGGCAAACGGAACAATACGAATTCCTTTATCGTACTCTGCTTTCGATCCATCTTTCGGTGCCCATTTGATAAGACCGTCTGTTCCGCGAATTATTGTTTCCTTACTAACATGATTGGACAGTGAATTGGTCATCACCACAGACGGACCGTCTTTGTAATCTGCAATAATGTTACATTGATCGGGAACTTCGCGGTTGTACTGAAACGTTCCGCCGCCGCCCAAAACACGTATCGGAAAATCCAAACCCAAAACACAGAATACCGGCGTGTACGTGTGGACAAGCAAATCGGTTGCCGGACCGCCTGAGTAATCCCAATAAAGCCGCCATTGGAAAAAACGTGAAACAGTAAAATCTATTTTCGGAGCATCACCAAGAAAACGTTCCCAGTTCAAATTGGGACCAGGTTTGGCATTGGGGTCGGGGATTGACATTCGCTCGCCCCAATCGCCGCGCCGGAAATAACCGCACTCAACCTGAACCGGTTTACCGATAATTCCATCTTGAATCAGTTTCCGAATTTTCGGATAACTATCATCCGCCATGTTTTGCGTTCCAACCTGTACAAGTTTTCCTTTTTCTTTGGCAACCTGTTCAATTTTTTTTGCCAACTCAAATTGTGCCCAATGAGTCAACGGTTTTTCGCAATAAACATCTTTACCGGCATTGATGGCGTCAATGGTATGGTGAGCGTGATGATGATCCGGCGACGCAATACAAACAACATCAACATTTTTGTCTTGCAAAAGGTCTTCATGTTTATCGTACATTTTGGAGTTTCCGGTTGTCCGCGAGGCGGTGACCAGTCTTGGACGATAAACATCGCATACCGCAACCGGTTCAGCGATTCCCTGTTCTTTGAATTTGTTAATAACATCAAGATGTGCCTTGCAACGGCCTCCGGTTCCAACGAAACCGACACCGATTCGGTCGTTTGCGCCGTTGGATTCCTGAGCGATAATATACGGAGCCGCCATCGCCGCCGCCGTAATTCCTGCCGTTGATTTAATAAATTGTCGTCGTGTTGATTTTGTCATAAAAATCTCCTCGTGTAAATGGTTTTAAAAAACTAAAAACTAAAAATGTACATGTTTACATTTTTATTTCATAAATATTTTATTTTTCGTTTTGGAAATTTTTCCAAGATTCTTCTCTGGTGTTATTGTTATCGTATGCGTTATGCAGCCAGAGTTGGTAACGCAGGATAAGCGGTTTGTCTTTTTTCAAGATATAACGTGTTCCTTTTTTGGGAAATGCCGGTTGAAACCAATTTAAGACTGGATATTGTATCAAGTCCCCCGGATAATCGGGGTTGGTTGTTTTTTCAAAAATTGTCAACTCTGTATAGCCGTCGGATTTCGGATTTTTCCAGGAGTAGTAAACCCATGCGGGTTGTTTCTGTTTTGGGATTGTTGTTTCATTTTCATTTTCATTTTCGTTGCCGTAAAACGAACCGATCTTAAATTCCTTGAGCGGCAACATGCGGGTATTGAGTCCGCCGTACTCTCGTGTTGCGCGACGAGCCAATGTTACTTCGTCAACCAATGATTCAAAACGAAAATTAAGATTGATTTTTCGTTCGTTTTTGTCACGTGGAAAAACAGTAATAATGACTTGTTCACGAACAATTGGTTCTTTGTCCAGCCACTTCCAGACATTTTCCGCAACCAAATTCAATTGTCTATTTTCTATAACAGTTTCAATTTTACCTGTCGGTCGGGCAAAAACTTTTTGCAATGCGTGTAAATCACCGAGTTCATTTTTATAACCGACCTCGGGCCAAGCCCAATAAATTCCGCGATGATGTGGATGGTCGTTAGTCCAATCGTTGGTGATTGGTTCGCCGTCCAGATCGTAAAGCGGATGAATATAATTGCTGCGCGGAACAGCATTTTTGCGGCTTTGTTGCGCTATCTTTTCAAGATAACCGTCCGGCAAAGGAAGTATTTGATAATTGTATTGCAAAACAGGTTTATTATTTTCCAAAATGAGCCATTGCCCGGTTTCAGAATTTGTTTTAACCTGAAACTCCGCAGATACAATATTGACTGCGTAAAATGTAACGACCGATAAAAAAAGTAACAATAGTGATAAATGTTTTTTCATGGTTAAAAATGTTGGTTAAAGTTGTTTGAAGTAAGGTTAAAATAATTTTTGAATTACCGGACAACCTGGTGATAAACAAGTCCCAAACCGGGAACTTCGATTTTGTAACGTCCGTTCTCATCCGGCAATATCGGTGGTGTAACGTCCCAAGTGTAACCGCTTGGCTTGGTTGGAAGTTCCGTGTTGAGGGCTTCCTCCCACGCCAATCGTTTACCGGTGTAACATGCCAAACGCCCCCCAATTGCCAACATGGTACTTTTCGCCAAGTATTCACCGTTATTGATGTATGTTTCACCTCCGTTACGAATTGCTTTGTAGGAGCTTCATGTTCGAGTTTCTTCTTGTTGCTTGGCACTTTTTTCTGTCTGTACTCATTCTCGCCAGTAATAATACCTATGAGAATTGCTGCCCGACCTTTAGTTCCAAGAAGATGACCGTCCATTTCGTTAAAACATTTTGACTGTTGACGACTGAAAGAGTAAATTGTTCTGCCGTCCTCATATTCATAGACAACACCCATTGCGTCATAAATATCACCATAAGCCGGTTGAATAGTTCGTGCCATTCTGGTGCCGATTCCGTACGCATATTGGGGTATTATTCTATTTTCTTTTACTGTTCTGGGGAATATTAATCGTCAATGGCGGCGGATTCGTTCCTTCCTGAAAATGATAATCCATAGAAAACGTTGGGAAAAGTTCTTTGGAACCGGCATCATCACCAAGTGATTCGACGGATTCAACGAAAATCCGATACGCCCCACTAACAACACCGTATTTTTTCGGAATGGAAAAAGAACCGTTACGAATTTCCGCCATTGAACTTTTTCCGGTATTGCCGTTTGTTCCGTCCGGTGTCAAGGTAATCATTCCTTTGGTAAGCGGTTGACCATCATAATTGACTGTTCCTGTAACAGAATAAGTTTTTGTTCCAAAATTACATCCGGTTAAGAGTAAAATCGAAACAACAAAAAAATAACCATAACAAATTTTGAAAGACATAAAATATATAAGGGGGTTAGGAATTAGGAAATAGCGGATAAATGGTTGGAATCCCATACGGTAATTCATAAAAATTGCCCCAAAGGAGCCTCGCCAATGTAGTCGACGGTTTTAACCGTCGGAATATTGAACCCATAAATCATACACTAATCTAACGGTGCGTTTTCGCCGCCATCGCGGGTTGCATTGAAAACAACAATACTCATTGAAGTTGTATCCATAATATATCGTACAGAACCATCTGCTAAACCGATATTGACACCGCCTGGATGGTTACTGTGATAATACAACGAAGAACAAAGATTTTTATCATCGCTGGTAAGTGTTATTCCTTGCGAATACAAATAAACGCCGCGATTAATTGCTTTTGGCTCTTTGATTCCCTTTCCTGAAAAAGCAATAAATTGTTGTAATTCCGGGTTTGAATCTTCTGTCATGTAGTAAGATCCACGATGCCAACCGCGATAACCGTTCCATTCATTCCATGACAATTCGCCCCACGCTATTGTGTTGGATGTTCCATCGCCAATAGCGGATAATCCTATTCCAGCACCAATGTAAATAACTCCGTTGATCGCTTCACCACCGTAAGATACTTTTTGGCTAAGCATCGGATAAGTTGTTCCGCCACCCCCGGGAACAACACTAACCGCACCGGCATTACCGTAATAATGGGTGGTGTACCAATTAAGGTTATTTTCATCTACACTCTCCGTACTTAAAACCTTTACATGAGATGAACTCGGACACAAATAATGATCTACCTTTACGGTTGCTAATGTCCGGTTATTCCATGTTGGTGGTGTTGCGCTATCTAACTTATCGTTACCGCGATTTAAATTGGCTTGGGAGTAAAGAGTCGTCAATTCGATAAATGGGAGGATACGAACATGCGCTCCCATATAGGATTCCTTACTGGTAACGTACCGTTTCCAACCATCATTGGGAAGGGCGTTTGTGTGGTCGTGGTAATTGTGCAGCGCGATTCCAAGTTGTTTAATGTTGTTGGTACATTTCATTCGTCTTGCCGCCTCGCGCGCCATCTGAACCGCCGGTAACAGAAGAGCAATTAACACGCCGATAATCGCAATCACCACAAGAAGTTCGACCAAGGTAAAGCCGAAAGGTGAAGAACGGAGAAGTTGTGAGAAGTTTATAGGAAAGAGTTTAGAACATGAAGATTCTCCACTATTCGTTATCAAATTTCCACTACAGATTGCCCCCCCCCCCCTGGTTTGCCCATTTTAACATTGGGGTTTTTACTAAAAAATTCCCCAAAAACACAATAAAACACTTCACTAAATTTGTCATGATTTAATTCCTTTTCTGAAAAATTTTCATTGAAATCATCACAAACCGTTCACCGTTACAACACGGTCAAAATAAAAAAATAAAATACGATTTGATGTTTCAATTAACTTAATTGTGAAAATCTATATGAAACAAGTCGGAATGTCAACGAGGGGTATTTTTCTTTTTTTCCAAAATTTTTGAAAATTTTTTTATAACCTTACCATTTTCTCAAAAAAATATTGCATTAAACTATTGTTCAATAAGAGGTTCTGTTAAAAAAACTCTTTGGGATAATTTTGAAAAATTTTTCTGATTTTTTTTTTGAAATTTTTCTATTTATTCGTTGGTTTTTTGGTTTCCGCCTGTAAATTGGGAAAAAATGGAGGAAAATCAGTTTTTGACGTAACTGTCCATTTTAATAACCTTTTACAGATGATTGATTCTATACTTCTTGTATTCATAATTTTACGTTTAATCAATTCAGTGTTTTGTTAAAACAATATTTGTTGTAACATTTTAATGGAATATTTGTTTTTTTACTCTCAACCCCGCTAGGGACAATATTGTAGTTGATAGTGTCGCATGCGGATTTTATGGAATGATTGTAAATCGTTTGCGACACTTTTCACTATCAACTACTTTCATGCCCTTACAGGGCTTTGATGTGTGGGAACTTTTGACCGTAGGTCGTTGCGCTACACCTACGGTTAGGCACCTCTCGCCCCAGTGGAACTAATAAAACATAAGAGATTAAGGAAAATGTCACGGAAATATTACCAAAAAAATTATTCTACTGATATATTTACGAATATTTTTCTTTTTTTTGCGGAATTTACTGTTTTATCAATAATTTTTAATACAAAACTACTGAATTGATGCCGGATTTATAGATTTTTGTAATTTTTGCAACGCATCTTTTAGTGCTTCCTTGTTCTTGTCTATATCTATTTCTATTGTTCTTCTGATCCTTTTGTGTGTTTCGTTTTCATTTATTATTTTGTCTTCATTGCGGTTTATTTCCCTTTCGGTCTCAATTTTTACCTCTGCATTGGCGAACCGCTGTAATGCTTCGGCGTAATTGTTCACCAAGTTTTTCGGTAACACCGTTTCGGCATCATCATTTGTTAGCCAAAAGAAAATTTTTTTCGATAAGTCCACATCTACCAAAGTAAACCATTGCGGATTATATTTTGTGACAATTTTCCAACGTTGTTCGTCCTCTTGGCTGAAAGTTAAACCATTCGCAAAACGTATCCATGGTTCATTCCCTTTTGGCTCGCAAGCATGCCGACTAACATTGATTGTTGCATCTATTATGTCACGGGCTTGTTTTAATGAAATTTGCTGATATAAGAATACACTTTCTACTTCATTGTATTGATTGCGGACATTCATAAACGGATCGAATGGTCTGTTCTGGTTCGAGTAAAGCGTGGTAACTTTATTGTGTAATTCATTATTCCGAAGAAAATCGT
>JAITIZ010000552.1 GCA_031279215.1 Planctomycetaceae bacterium | reverse complement strand
TATTGTTCACGTGAATTATCACGAAGTAGGTGATGATGTTTTGCCGAAGGGTTCTCACACGCCATCACATCGGTAAGAGCGAACTTGACCCTGTACGGATAATGAAAAAACCAGCCTGTGAACACTAAGAATTTTTTAAAATTTTTAGCGTCCCAATCCGCCCGGACGAGTTGTTCCAAAACCGCCGCCGAATCCGCCCGGCTGATTACCGCCAAAACCGCCACGCATAATATTCAGAAATGGATTGGTATTGCCGCCGAATCCGGTATTACCGGTTCTGTTGAAACCGCCAAAACCAGTCGTGTTCGTACCAAACCGGTTACCACCACTGCCGAAACCGCTGAATGTATTACCACCAGACGATGTTGAAGTAGAAGATCGACTGGTTGAAAATTTGACCGAATCTCCATAAATATTACTAACCGTTTGACGGACAAGATCAGAACTAATCTTTAACGGAACCACTTCGATAACCGTTTCCGTTTGAATTGCCATCTCGTCCAGCTCTCTTACAAACGCCTCTACTTGGAGGAACAATGATTCCGGCGAAGAAACAATCAAGGAATTTGACCGGCTGTCAACTCCCAATGTCATTGTCGGTTCCGGTTCTTTTGCCGTTGAACTGCCGCTTTGATTGCCGCTCCCCATACGCATAAGTTGTTGAATCATTGCTCCGGGACCGCCAGGCGGCATTCCCGGCATCATTCCCGGCACCATTCCCGGCATCATGGGTGATACCATTCCCGACATTATCGGCGATGCTGCCTGATCTCCACTAGGAGAACGCCGATTGGCTGTTCTGTTGTTGTTGTTGTTTTGTGTTGCTGAGGCTGCGGAATTACCGGTTCCGCTTTGAATCCGGTTCGCATATACTTTTTCAACAACCAACAATGCATCTTCCGCACGCATATTTTTCAGAGGAATCAATCTCGGTTTCGGACGATTCAAAATATCACCCCCAAGTGCATCCGCCTGATCAAGCACCGGCAATAAACGCTCAATCGTTTTGTGATCCACCGGATTCGCCTGAATCAGCAACGCATTAAGACGTGCATCCGCCGAAATCGAAACAGGGCCCGTTTTCTCAATCGAATTACCCAATGTCAACAAACCAAGAACCTCAGCACGTTGTTTGCCTTCAAACGACCCAGATGTATCAACCGAACCAGCCCCGCTAATTCCCAATGTGGTTGTATTGCCGGAATTTAACAGCGTTTGCAATGTCTGCGAAACAACCTCCGCCGTCGAATTTTTGAGATAATAAACAACAAGCAATGTTTTACCAAGCACGGATTCATCAGAAAGCATTCGGATCAATTCTTCCAGTTTGTTCAATGCTTCTGTGTCTTCCGATGAAATCATCAAACCATTCGGTCCCGACGAAATCACCACCGGAGCAGAAGAAAATTGAGAATCCGTTACCGTAGAGGAATTACTTGCCGTAGGGGAATTGGTTGCGGAAGATCGAGGAACTCCCTGAAGTGCTTCCAGTTTTTTTTGTAATTCATTGATCTGACGTTTCAATTCTTCTGTTTCCGATGCCGTTTCCGATGCCGTCAAGGTCTGAATCGGTTGATAAACCGGTTGGTATTGTAATTCTGTTTCGGTGATTTCGGTTGTCTTTGTTTGTTGAACCGGAAGATAAAAAAAGTTCTTTTGTGATTGTTTACTTCGGAATTGTGTTATCGGTAATTCTTTGTCAAATGTTTCATCAATAAGTTCATCCATAGATTTTTCGTTCTTTTGTTCCTCTTTGATTTTTTCTTTAAACTCTAATTTCGGTTTCAAATCATTAATAGAACGCATCGGAACAATAGCCGATGGCGTTACAATTCTCAATTCATTTTGTTCAATTTTGGGCCAAATTTCTTTGAGTTGATCAAGAACCAATGCTGTCGCCGACGGAGAAAGCGAAAAATTACGAATCGTTGAAGTATTGGCAATTTTGCCGCCGGTTCCGGCTTCACCAAGTTTCATAAGTAAAGAACGAATTTCTTTAATTTGTGAAATCGTTCCACGAACAATAATTTGCCGCGCGGAAATATCCGCTTCAACAGTTGGTGCCGGTACAGCGGTTGTTTTGGCGGCTGCCGAAGCAGAAACAGCTTCTCCAACAGTCGATGTTGCAAAAAACTTTTTGATGGATTCCACTGCGGAAATCGGATTCAAACGCAGAAGCGGAATCACTTCGATTTGCGGAACATTAAGTTGCATTTGCCTGATCGCTTCACGAACTGTTGCGTGATTCGCAGAGCGTCCGAGTACCGCAATACCGCCGGTTTTGGTATCCAACGATAACCGAACATCCGGTGTTCCGGCAAGCAATGTTTGAAGTACAGAAAGTACCACCGCCGGATCAGCAGTTCCGGTATCATAAATATCAAATTGCGGTTGACCTTCAAGTATAATATTTTTCGAGGCAAACGAACTGTCAATAGTATTGATAATTTCTTTCGCCCGTTCTACCATATCACCGCGACCCGACATCCAAATTTTCGAGCCGGAAATATCGACAGCGGTTCGAAGCGATGTATCGGTTTCTTCAATAGCAAGAAGTTTTCGCATAATTCCAAGTGCTTCGTCGGCAGAAAGATTTTGCATTTCAATAACATGAATTGCTCCCGAAGACAAAGCATCCGGATCATCAATCCGTTTAATAATATCACGTATTGTTCGCAAAGTTCCGGCAGTTTCCGTAATCACAACTTGTTGTGATTTCGGCAAGGCTATTAAACTACCCTGCGGTCCCAGCAGCTTTTCCGCTTCCGCCTGAATAATATCCGGTGTTGTCCGATTAAGATTAAAAACACAACGGCAAATTTCATATTTTCCCCGCTCATCCAATTCTTCCGGCATAATCGGTTCCAATAGATTCGGCGGAATACCGTCCGGTAAATAAATCACAAACATCGTATTTCCCTTGCGAATAATCGTGTATTCCTTGAATAAAAGATAAGAATTGAGAACATCAAGAGCCTCCGTAGGTGCGTAAAACTGATTATCCGTCAAATTAAGTGATCCTTGCGGAACATTATCTGCCTGAAGCGATAAACCCGCCTGATCCGCAAACCACTCAATAACATCTTTCCAAGGAGCATATTTGAAATTAAACCTAAGTTGTTTATCAGTATTATTTCCTTTGCGTGAATTTTCCAATTCTCTATTTTTTGCTCTTTTTTCTTCGGACAATTGTTGAGGCGGTTCTACCGGAATATTTTGTTTGGGAGTTGCCGATTCTGGAGTTACCAATGACGACGCAACCGGCTCCGACACAACCGATTCGGAGTTCGGCGCAACCGGCTCCAATGTCATTGATTGCGGAATTACCGGTTGCTGTGGGGAAGCCTCCTCCTCTGTAAGAATAACCGTAAAACCAAACACTACCATCCGACTCAATAACTTCAATATTGCTGCTTGCGGTGTTTTAACCGGTATAACTTGTTTAACCGGTGATTCTGTATTGACCGGCGGTTTGGTATTCACAGGAAATTTTGTGTTGACCGGCGATTCCACATCAATCATTGAATCACCAACCGCCGAATCTTTTCTCTCAAATTTCTCATTCCCCCGTGATTGGAACAAATTAACTTTCGTTTCAACTTTAACCGATTGCGGTTGAGCAATGTTTAACGGCTTTGACGGTTTGGGGTTCGACAGTTCGGGTTTTAACGGTTCGGGTTTTAACGGTTCGGGTTTTGGCGGTTCGGGTTTTGGCGGTTCAGACTTCGGCGGTTCCGGTAAATCCGATGTTGACGAATCCTTTTGCGAAGATTCAAGAATTATCCCATTGGGCGGTAGTGCTGGTAAAACATCCTCCGCCTTTTTTCTACAACCAAAACTACCAGATTGGAACAAAATAATCGTCAGAAACAAAATCCATGTCCATTTCTGAAAACGAATAAAATTAACTATCTTCATTAGGATAAACCTCCAAAATAACACTTACAATCCAATAACAAAACCGAACAGTAAACAATAATAAATATTAACCATTATTATACCTTTTCGGACTTCAAAAATCGAGAAAAAGAGAGGAAAACCGGCAAACATCAAAAAGAAAAATTTTTTTTGACATAAATTGGGAAATTTCTAAATATAAGGACTAGAAGTAGTTGATATACTCACTGCACTTTAAAATTTGATTTTTATAAGAGTTGAATTTTTGGTGTAAAACACCAAAAAAGCAATAATTCAAAGAATAGGCAATGTGATTCATTGAGATTGGGATTTATTATTTTTTACAGGAGTTCTATTTTCGACATGACCGGTATGAAGAATCGTTGAATTAGTAGAGATTCGGCACTGAAGTTCGATTTTTACCGAATCCGGTAAAAAAAAAAAAAACGGCAAACAACCTCCGTCTCCATTTTTGTTAGTAAAAAAAAAAAATTGCAATGTAAGTTATTCAAAAATAATTACTTCCGTCAAAAAATCACTACCATATCAAATCAAAGGGGGGGTAAAAAAGCCTTTTTTGACGAATTATATCCACTTGACATACAATAAATTAT
>JAITIZ010000533.1 GCA_031279215.1 Planctomycetaceae bacterium | reverse complement strand
AAATTGTGTGTTTTTAAGAGTTCGATTCTTTTTCTAATCCAGTGTCAATTCATGGACAGAATGAGTTTTTTAGAAATTGACCAATTGGATAAAAGATTCAAAATGATTTCAAACCAGCCCTGAAAGGGCGAGTTTAGTTTAAAACGAAAACCGAAATTTAAAGTGTGAAAAGTATATTATGAAAAGTTCGCACAATTTTCTGAGGCATGTTTAGGTTTCTTTAAAAATATAAAGAAGTACAAGGATGAATTACAGACTCTACTCACTGAAAAATTCCGCATCACAAAAAAATTACCGAATTTTAAAGTAGAAAGAGTATATTATGTAAGTTTGTTAACCCCCGTAACAGAAGGGTCGTTTTGTTCAATGTTATCGGTACCGTCAGGAATTACGCGAAGGTTTTCTTTTTTCTTTTTATAACTTATTAATATATCTCTTTGTTGTTTAGAATATTCTGGAATTTCTCCAAACTTTTTAGAGGTATCATCTACAATAAACGGACGTATAAAATCTTTAAACTTAAAAGAAAACTCCTCACAGAATTTGATTATATCATTTAAGTTACAAGAAATCGGTGTTGCTGAAAACCTGTCTTCTACAGGAGGTGATACAAACGTATCAAGCCAAAAAATAGGGTACGGTTTACCTGATAGAACACCTTTAAGTTCGTGACGACCCGCATAATATATTGCTTTATTAAGAAAAGAAAAAATTGCGTCGTTACAAGTCAATCTTGATTCCGCCAATAACCACAATAAATCCAGAGAAACAACTAATTTGCGAGGAGATGAAAATTTAGTCAACCGAAAACCTGTATCAATAGAAGAACCTACGAAGTCAATAGAATATGTTTTTTCCTTTTTGTCACGAACAATAACAGTACCTCTATTGTTCACTGGGAAACCGGCAACCCATGCTGTTCCTTTACATTGAACATTATATTTTTGTAGTTTCTCATTGTATTTAATAATTGTGTTATAAAACGCTCTGATGTGTTCTAGCGTATGTATCGAGTTTGTAACAGGTACATAGAATAGAATTTCATCACCGTTAAATTTCCATAAAACCGGCGTAAGCAAATCTTCGGTCGGCAACGATTGTGAAGTTGACAAATGTAGATAAGCTTTGTAGAAATATTGCGGAAATTCTTCATAAAATTCGGCAAACAAGACAAACCAATCAACATCATCACTGCGATTACGAGTGATTATTTTATAAGCGGTTGCGTCTTCGATATCTACTGAAAAGAAAATGCAAAGAAACCAATCATCATCTTTAATTTTTTGTGCAATGTCCATGAATGTTAAGTTATTGGAAGTGTTTGGGGAAGAGTTTTTTTACGTTCTTCAATTAAGGGCTTGGGTACTTGAAAAAGAAAAGATAAATAATCGGTATCGGGAGTTTGTCTAATTTGTTCGGTAAATAATTTTTCAGGCATTAAAAAACCCAATGCGAAATTGTATGCTTCCACTTCTATTTGTCCTGTACCGTTGTAACAGGCAAAACACATATTATCACGAGCGTGCAGTATGTAATGCCCTAATTCGTGTGCAATTATATAACGTTCTACATCGAACGGAAGATAGGCATGAAGTAAAAGATCAAAATCTCCTTCTTTACGGACATAAATAGAATTATCCAAAACACCCTGTACCGAATATTGTTTGAACAATGCAAAAGTTATGTCATGTAATGTACCGCCGTTTTTTACAACAAGTTTACGAAGATCGAAATCCAAACTCATATTAACACTTTCTGCTGTTTTCTCGCCGAACTCGATAACTGCCGATGACGAATAATTGCCCGGTTGCATGGGTTTGTACTCTTCTTTCTGATTAAGCAATAAATTTAAGTCCATGTTTTTATTTAAAAATTTAAGGTGATTGTAATATATCAGTGGATGTCTCAAAGGTTTCAGGTTCATTTTCCGCCAACCTTATTATTTCATTATACTCCTTGTAATTTAAAATATTTTCAATAAACGCTGCAATAATTTTTAGTAAATACAACTTGTTTTCGAGTCGAAAAATTGTACACAAATTCGTCTTGTAGGGAAAATCGCCCTACGTATAATTTTCGCCTTTGAAATCAAGCTTTGAAAGGGTACAAGTTCAAAGATCATACATAATCTTACTGCTGTCGTCTTTACTGGGCTTTGGTGTTTTATTTTTGTTACGTAGGGCGTTGTCATACGCTAATGCCGGTTATTCTTTCAGGGCAATTTTAATGAATACATATTTAAAACGAAAACTGAAAATTCAAGTAAGAGTAGTTTAAAAAATATTCCACTGATATATTACAGGTATATTACAGCAGGTGATTTTTATTTGTTGTTGATTTTATTCTAAACTGCCGTTATGTGCTGTATCGACAAATTTAAGCACAAAAATAAGTATTCCAGCACCTGCGATACAAATATCAAATATGTAATTTAATTTTAACATCTGTGAATTTATATCATATCCGCATAATAAAGAAATCCCCCAAAGCCCAACAAAGCCCAAACCGTTAGTAACATTAATCCGAAGTTCTGGATAAAATTGTCTTGATTCGTAATATATCGGTAAGATTTTTTCAAAGGTTTCAAGTTTAGTTTTAAAATTCATAACTCAAAAAATTGAAAAACAAATATTTCACTGAATATATTATAGAAAGAAGTTTTTAGAGATTTCTTTTATTATG
>JAITIZ010000498.1 GCA_031279215.1 Planctomycetaceae bacterium | reverse complement strand
GGGAACTTCTAAAAACTCATTTTTTTAGGAACGCAGGCGTCTCGCCTGCACTTTTTATAGGCAATGTGCAGTCGAGACGACTGCGTTCCTGATGTTTTTAGAAGTTCCCTACAATGATTCCACTGATATATTACGATCTTTTAACTACTTGAAAGGAAAAGTGTTTTATGAACAAATTTTTTTCTTTAACAATTCTTTTGTTGATTTTTTTTATTGGTTGTGATCTTGCCAAGCCGCAAGGTCAGAAAGAAGAATCGCTCGAAACACCAACAATGAATGTTTCCGTTTCCGGTGCGGTTCTGGATAACGAAAATGCTTTGCCTGCCGAAGTTCCGCTGCCAACACAACCTTCTGCAGCACAATCTTCTACAGCACAATCTTCCGCAAAACAATCTCCCGCCGAAACGGAATTGTCAACAGTTGAAGCGAAACCGTTACACAACACGGGAAATAAACCCAAAAAACCGGAAACCAAATTGGTCAAAACCAACTCCCAAACCAATTCCCAAACCAATTCTCAAACCAATTCTCAAACCAATCACAATCACACGGTTGCGGTTCAATCGTTAAAATATCCCGAAACAATCCGTGTTGGTGAGACGTTTCAGTTGACGATTACTGCCGATATTCCGCAAGACATCGAAGTGAGTTATCGTTTTAACGGCACGGTTCACATTGCACCGCCCAATCTACAAGTGTTTCGCGCTGCCGAACACGCTAGGCAGGATGCGAAAAAATTACCCAACGGTGCCGTAACTTTTGATAAATCAGGATATGCAACATTCGTAACCGTACCATTTCCTCAAGACAACAAAGAATATACGGTTTGGGTACGTTACCGAGGGCGTGAATTTTGCTTGCGCCGTCCGGAGAAGGAACTTCGCTGGATTTGGGGTTCGCCGCCGAAATTCGGTTGGATTAACACCGGACGTTATACCGCCCAAACCGTCGGTCCGCGCCTTTCGATTATGAGCGGAAAAGTATCGCCCAATACACCCAATGTGGAGATTGACCAAATTCTTTTCACAACAGCAAAAGAGGACTCCTTTCACCCATCAAACGGGGTTGACGCAAATGTCTTCACTTGGACACCTAGCGTTTCGGCAGTAGGAAAGCATACGTTTACCGCCGCCGTCAAAGTTGCCGGTCAGACAGCAGAGAAACAATTCACTGTTGACGTGCTGCCGGCTTTGTCTGTCAAAAAATCACCCGAACCGGAATTGCGGTTTACTGCTAAAGATTGTGTCGATTTAACTCCCCAAAATATTAGTGCCGATCTCAATCTGAAAAAATATCCGGCGTTACAATTGATCAATGATACTTATCGTGCTTTATTGCAGGAGATTCCGTTTGGGTTGAATTTTCCGAACAATTTTATGTTGCCGTTACGTGCTGATGTTTATCCCGATTTGCCGGATCGTATGGAATTACCGATTGACCGCAACATCGGCGGGTTGGCATTTTTGTTGACCGAATATCTGCAAGGTGAAATTGATCAGGAAATGGCGCATTTTCTGGTTCGTTACGCCGATGGAACAGAAGAGAAAATTCCCTTGCGTGAAGAAGTTGAATTGTGCGGGCAAATACGCAGCCATAATCCGCGCGGAGGATTTTTTGCCGGTACGGTTGTTTCTTCGTCCGCCAATGAATATAACCTCACAGTTGCCGCATGGAAAAATCCGCATCCCAATAAAAAAATCCAAACAGTTACGTTTTCCAATATTCGTTCTCCGCTCAATCAGCAGAAGAAAGAAGAGAACCCGTTAAATGTTGCGAATAATTCGTCGCAAATTCTGCTGGGAATATTGGGAATTGTTGATAACAAAAAAGCAGAAACTCTTGCAAAAATTTTGCCCGCAACTCCCGATGTCTTAACACAATCCGCATCAGTAACAGTGGACTTTGATTATTCGGAACGTAACATCAACCCTTATGTCTTTTCCACAAATGAAAGCGGAGCCGGAATCGGTTTTGACCAATATTTATTGAAGATGAAAGAAGTAAACTATTGTATGTTACGCTTTCATGCGGGATTTAGTTTGGATTCCGTTTATCCTAAAGGAAAAATAGATAAACCGAATTATGCGGTGTACGTAGAAATGGTTAAAAAGTCACGCACGGTCAATCCTGATTATCAGGCAATGTTTTGTCTAAAAGTTCCTTCGTTTGTGGATGTCAGCAAACCGGAAGGACGGCAATTGTTTGCGGATTTATGTGCGGATTTCGTGCGTGAAATGAATATCAAGGAACAACTCGGATTAACACACTGGGAAATTTTCAATGAACCCTATGCTCAAGGAATTCCATCGGATCGGTGGATGTGGCATACGTATAATCTGGCAGCAAAACAAATGAAAAAAGTCGATCCCAATATCAAAATCGGCGGTTATGCTCCGTGTTGGCCCATGATTGGGTATATTGCCGATTTTTATCAACATTGTCACGAAAATGTTGATTTTCTGAGTTGGCACAAATATCCCACCGGATCGGCAAACACTCCCACAAAAAATATCATGGCAGGAACTCCCTCCTTCGGAAAAGATGCAATTGATATACGTGCTGTTGTGGAACGTATTACGCCCGGAAAAAAAGTAGAGCTTGCCATTACCGAATACAATATCAATTATAGTTACAAACCACACGATCCGCGTCAAGCCACTCATATTGGTGCGGCTTGGCTGGCTTCGGTGTTGAATCATTTGATACGCGGCGGTGTGGATATTGGGCAAACGTGGCATTCACGCGGCGGCGGAACGTACGGCTTATTCGACCACAATAACAAACCGCGCCCCACTGCAAAACTGTTGTTTGTCGCTAACAATTTTATCAAAGGACAACAAGTATGGGCACAATCGTCTGTTCCAACAGTGGAATGTTTGGCATTCCGCAACGAAAAAACAGCCGGCGCAATGTTAGTGAACAAAAATCCGATACCGGTTACGGTAACAATGGAAGTGTTAAATCCGCCGGATTTCGCAAAAAGTTGGGTTGTTCCCGAAACACAATCATTTTCCATTTCAGAAACAGGATTTGCAGCGTGTTACACTGATGACTGGTCGAAAGGTACAACATGGAATGTAGAACTGACTCCGTATGAAGTACGCGTGTTGGTGTCGCCGTTTCAGAAATAATCCCGCTGCCGAATGTAAACAGTATAAACCACAATTTTCAGGAATTGCAGGTTTTATTGGAGGAAACCGGTTACAATCTCGTTCTTCGTTAGATTCAGAATAGAAAAAATTGTATTTTCCCTATTTTAAATTTGATATTACAAAAATGAATTGGCTCGTGTGTTAGAATGGCTTAATAACATACAATAATTTAATCGCCGAAGTTGCTCATGGTACTGGAATTCCAAACGCAAAGATGTTACACTTTTACAAGGTTTAGTTGCGTTTGCGAAAGAAGATTACGAAACAACGGAAAAACACTGGAATTTATTAGCGCAACTGGACAAAGAATTTTACGCACAACAAAAAGCGTCCGGTTGGGAAAACGCAACAACACTGGCAAGATTAACATGGAATTTACGCAACCAAAAAGGTTCACTTTACGCAACACCGGAAGAGATGGCAAGTTTCAAAGACCCCAAACGCCGTATGGCAATATTGTTAGCAGATTTATATTACGAAAGCGAACAACACCAAAAAGCGTTGTCAATTTACCAAAGACTCGAAGAAAATCGGGAATTCGGTACACTTTCGAAAAACGAATTGGCGTATGTTATCCTTGCTACTTTTGCATGTTTTTGTTGGGATTTCCATATTGATGAATTTGCCTATTTGAATCAAAGACCCCAATTATTTATTGGTACACCAAGTGAGCAACGCGTGATTTTGGCTTAT
>JAITIZ010000492.1 GCA_031279215.1 Planctomycetaceae bacterium | reverse complement strand
ACGGTTTGAACTCTTTTGATTAAACTGTGAGACTTAATCGGTTGCGATGCGTTTTGGATACCGTTTGTTTGCGGTGAGCGAATCGCAACAATTTCAATGAAACCTTATAAAATAAGGAGCATGACAATGAAAAATGTAATGACGTGTTTGGTCGGGATTTTTGCAGAAATTTTTGCGAAAAGCCCAATGTTAAAATGGGCAAACCAGGGGGGGGGGGGTACTCTGTAGTGAAGAGTTAAGAACGGATAGTGGAGAGAGTTGGCGTTCTCAGTACTTTTCCGACAAATTCTTACAACATCTTTATTTTTCACCATTCGGCTTTACGTTAGTCGAACTTCTTGTGGTGATTGCGATTATCGGTGTGTTAATCGCCCTTCTGTTACCAGCCGTACAAGCCGCGAGAGAAGCGGCAAGACGAATGCAATGCCAAAATCATCTCAAACAGATTGGTATTGCTGTTCACAACTTCCACGATGCTAATAAGGCTTTGCCGCCGTGCAGTGTCGGTTATGACGGCGCATCGTTTTGGGTACTCCTTTACCCATACATTGAACAACAAACCCTTTACGATTACATCGCCAATCGAACAGCAACCACCGGTACTCTGAAAGGTTTTCAATTACCGACCAGTTCCGCCTGGTGGAACAGTATTACACTTGACGAAAAAAAATCTCTTGCAACTGTTGCCGGCTACCGTTGTCCCACACGACGCGGTAGTGGGCAGTCAACGTATGTTGATCGGGCATCTTTTTCAGATGAAGGCAATGCTCATCAAGTCAACAGCGGAAACACCAAATCTTCACCTGGTCCATGCGGCGATTACGGGATCGTCTTTCATACACGTTTCAATGCCGCACGAACCGGTTATCCCCGAGAAAATACTCTACAAAGTTGGTTTCATTGTTCAATACTTCATGATAATAACTATGCTATCTATCATTATGGTCCGTTTCGATTAGCTCTTTCCGGTAAAGATTACACTTCATATAGTACCAGAGCTGGCGGTTGGCAACCGCGTGATAATATGGGGTGGTGGAAAGATGGAACGAGTAATCAATTAATTGTTGGGGAAAAACATATTCCGCCATTTGCGTTAGGACAATGTGGTCGGGCGGATATCAGTCAAGACGGTTTAACACCAGACTGTTCAATAATTACGGCTTCTGGACATAAAACCGGCGGTATGGGACGAGCTTTCCGACATAATACCGCAACAGGATTCGGAATCAGTAAACCAAACGATTATGATAACGAAATTCGCCAAGGTCCCCACTTACAAAATGTTGGTGACGGATATGGGTTTGGTAGTTGGCATCCGGGTGTTTGTCATTTTCTAGTCGGTGATGGTCATGTTCGTGGTTTAGCCGTTTCAACTTCGCAGCAGACATTGGAATACATTGCCGATGTCTCCGACGGAAATTCTTTTTCATTACCATAATAAAACTTCATAAAGATTCAGCAGTGAAGATGATGTTTCATCGGAACTCTCTGTTGAATCCAACTTATGTTACGTATTTATTGAGTATATTTTGTTGCGATTTTTTATTGTTTTTCTTTTTGTTACTCATTTTTATTACATACTTTTGTTAAAGGGATTTCTATGAACCGGTTTATTTTGATTGGGATGTGTTTGTTTGTATTAACGTTTACCGCTTGCGGAAGCGGTCTTTGCTCACTTCGTGGAAAAGTTACTTTTTCTGATGACGGAACGCCGTTACCGTGTGGAACAGTCTTGTTCGAGAACGAAAGCACACGCAGTAAAGGAAAAGTGAATTCTGATGGAACCTATATTGTCGGAACATTATCGAATACCGACGGTATTCCGGCGGGAACATACAAAGTTTCTGTTACTGAAACTTATAAACCGTTGAAAAATACAGGCTCCAACGATATGGATGTTCCTCAAAGCGAATCTTTGATTGACGCAAAATATGCGAATGCTTCGACATCCGGTCTGAGTATTACCGTCGATCCAAAAACAAAAGTATTTGATATTACTGTTGACCGTCCGAAAAAATAAAGAATTTTTTTGTTGCAAATTTAATTTTTATTAACGTTTCTTTAACTTATTTTTTAAGGAGATTACCATGTGTTCAAGAATGATTCGTCGATTTTTTGCGTTTACACTTGTTGAATTACTTGTTGTGATTGCCATTATTGGTGCTTTGATTGCGCTTCTTTTACCTGCAGTACAAGCAGCGCGTGAGGCAGCAAGACGGATGCAATGTGCGAATAATATGAAACAATTTTCGCTTGCGTTGCACAATTACCACGACACACTGAATACCCTTCCTCCCGCATGTTTAAATACGGATGGGAGCGGAACAGCTAATCCGTTTGCTTTGGCATCCGCTCACATGTTTTTGATGCCTTACATGGAGCAAGGATCGCGTTATGAAGGTTGGGTTTCCGCCGGTTATCCCGGTGCCCACGTGAATCCTCCATCAGGACAACGTTGGGCATGGTTAAGCGATCCGATACCCACGTTACGATGTCCTTCCGACCCTTATATTGCTTCGCCGAATTATTATAACATCGAAAATTCAGCAAGGCAGAATATTATGACATGTCGCGGTGATACCGTTTACCGGAACTGGCAAAACAATACGAATATTCCGGCAGAAGATCAGCGTGGAATTTTCGGTGTTATTTATGGATTTACTCTAGCAAGTGCCACTGATGGAACAAGTAATACATTAACTGTCAGCGAAGCTATTTCCAGTCTTCGGCAGGGAACAGATGAAGTGAAAGGCGGTTTTTATAATCGTAACAACGCGGACTTACACACCGACCCGATTACAAATTGTCTGAATGCCGCCGTCAATCCAACTACGAAGAAATTGAATAGTCCTTCAACCGGTGGTGTTTGGCGTGGTTTGTTTTTCAATGAAGGGCGTCCGGCAGTATCGGGTTTTACCACTGTTTTGCCGCCTAATTCACCTTCTTGTAGTTTTGCCAACGATGCCGGCTATAATTGGGGAGTTCATTCACCGACCAGTGCGCATTCAGGCGGAGTCAATGCCGCATTGCTGGACGGTTCGGTTCGATTTATTTCCGATACAATTAACAGTCGGGACAACACAATCGTGTTACCGGCAACAGCGACCACCATTATTGTGTCCGGTGCAAGTCCTTATGGTGTTTGGGGAAATCTCGGTGTGAAAAACGATGGTATGGCTGTTGCACCTTAAAAAGAAATTGGTAATTGTCTATTTAAAGGGAACTTCTAAAAACTCAACATTTACTGAGAGTTAACGGCGTGGGCTTGCCCCGCACTGTTGAATTTTCGGCACAACGGCGGAGTAAACCCCGCCGTTAACTTGGTTATTAGAAATTCCCTATCGTTAATAAAATGTTGTTCGGAAAAAAAAACAATACAACACAACAAGGCATTTTTAGAGATTTCTACAAATTATCCGGTTTTTCCGGGCATCGCGATTGGGTAATCACCGTTTTCGTTTGGTAAAACCGGGGCGTTATCATCTAATTTTAGTTGTTCGAGATTCGGTGCCAGTTCAATATTGGACGTCATGGCTGCGTCCCACGTAACCATTTGTCCCGACTCTGCCGCCATACGTCCCATAATTCCAACCATTGTTGTTTTACAACATCGTTCCGTTTCGTTAATTGGTTTGTCGTTACGGATGCAGTCGAACAACACATCATGCTCCACCTGGTACTGATCACGACGCGGCGCACCGGTGTATTCCCAAATCATGTTTTCCGATACAGGATTAAACCCTTTATAAATGCGCGGTTTTGAAACACCTTCACCAATAATAGCGCAACCGGTTGCGCCATAAATGGTCGATTGGAAACAATTCCATGTTCCTTGTTGATGCCTGCCTTGAGCAAACAACCGTGTTCCATCGGGAAAAGTGTATTCGACAGCGTAATGATCAAAGAGTTGATCTTTTTCTTTTCGGGTTTGCCGACCTCCCTGACCTTGTGCAGAAACCGGATACGTTCCCTTGGCCCAACAACAAACGTCAAGATTATGAATCAACCAGTCGAGCAAAAAGGAACCGTTTAGCCAAGTGAAATTACTGTAATTACGAATTTGGTGAGCGACCAGCGTTTCACCTTCCCAACGTTTTACAAATCCAATGGGACCGTGTTCACGATACGCCCAGCAGGTAATCCGTTCACCGATGGCACCGGCGTGAAGTTGTTCGATGGCTTGCTGTAACGGGATATTATGCCGACTCATCAGTCCGCCGACAATTTTGAGATTTTTTGCTTTTGCCAGTTCACCGGCTTTGAGAAGTCGCCGCACTCCGGGGGCGTCCACACCAAATGATTTTTCCATAAAAACATTAACGCCTTTTTCAACCGCATATTCCACATGTAACGGACGAAATGCCGGAGCGGTTGCCAAAAGAACCACACCACCAGGGGCCACGGCGTCAATGGCGTGACGATAAGCGTCCAGACCAACAAATTGACGCTCTTTCGGAATATCTACCTCAGAGGCAAAACGTTCCGAAACACCTTTGAAAACACCTCGAACTTTATGTTCAAAAACATCCGCCAAGGCAACAAGTTTTTTAGGACCAGTGGTCGAAAGAGCCTGCATCACCGCTCCGCCACCACGTCCACCGCAACCAACTAAAGCGATATTAACGGTGTTGTCTTCTGCGGCGTGAACTCGCGGTGTCGCGGCTGCCGATGTTCCCAAGAACGCTCCGGCAGCCAATATTCCCGATTGTTTGAGAAAATCACGCCGATCATGTTTTGTTAATGTTCCAGATAAAGTTTGCATGTTACTGTTCCTTAATTAATCAAAAAGTGTTACATTGATAAAACCGCCCCGCATAAATATTGGGAAAGCGGAAAACTTAAAAACCAATTTTACCAATTGACCATTTCTTGTCGTTTAAAATTTAACAAGTGTAAAATATTATACAAACAAAATTTCCTAGTGTTCCCATACTGGTTGTTCATTTAGGTAAACAAAAGGTAACCAACATTTCGGCGAAACGTTGCCTACCTCTAAATCGGGACCACTACATATTTCAAATATTCAAAAAAATAACCAATTCATAACAGGATAGTGTATATTGGGAAGTACTATTCGTGTTCGCATAAATCAAGGCAGATCATAAACAATTGATCGCGAAGCAGCAAACGTCCGGCAACCATTGCCATCGGAGCCCAACAACCATGACCCTCAAGAACCTCCAACTCAAAAAACTTCTCATAACTCGTAATACTTGCTTTACAGGCAGTTAATTTACCATTATCGTCCAGAATTAAAAACATTCCGTCAGCTAAAATATACGGACCACTGCCAAATCGACCTTGGGCTCCGCTATGCCAAACAACTTGTCCGTCTAAATTCAAACACACAAACTCTTTATCACGTTGCCGAATCCCAAATAAATGATTGTCAAAAAAAATGGGCGTTTGTTGTTCGGAACCAAACAGAGCGTCTTTAATTCGATAAAGTGTTGTCGATCTGTAACCGCCAGGCTGCAATGAATCCGCAACAATTTGTAACATAACCGAACCGCTCAAATAACCGCCGCAACAAAATATCCGATTGTCCGGTAAAATCACCGGTGAAGGACAAGTCGCAATTTCAATTTGCCAATCGGTTGTTGACCAAAGAATGTTGCCGTCCAACGCATCAACCCCAACAACTCCGCCTTTACCAAAATAAACAAATGTTTTTCGACCATCCAAATCCATTGGAATTATGGACGAATGGGTCATTGTCCAACCAAAAAGATTAGGAGTACGCCAAATTTCCTTGCCCGTTTCGCAATCAACTAACATTAACAGAACTTCCGGTCCCGCCGGTGCTAAAACAACAGCATCAGAAACCGTTTTAGAATTATCAGAAACCGTCTTAGAATTATCAGAACCGGAATGATTCAAACCGGAAACAATCAATGGACATTGTCCAGCATACCATTCCGGTTCGGTGGTTCCGTAATCGTGTTGTAAATCGATAAACCATTTTTCTGTGCCGGTGATAGCATCCACACAAAGAACATGACACTTGGGCCCCAACGAAACACAATATTTATCGCTAACCGCCGGAACAGTACGCGACATCCCATGATTTTTTTTGATTCGCACCGGATAAGAAAACCGCCAGATTTCTTTGCCGTCGTCCAGCGAAAGACAACGCAAAGCGTCGCGAAAATGTTCCATATCGTAATCAAGCAGGTAAACCCGCCCATTACGAACCGCTGCACCCGCAAAACCTTCGCCCAACGGAAGTCCCCATAATTGAACAGGTTTGTTGTCCGTAATTTCTTTTTTCAACTTAACAGATTCGGCATAAATGGCATCATGCCGATCACCGCGAAAATTTGACCACGTACCGGAAATAGAAGAAGGTGTTCCTGTACCGGAAATAAATTCTCCTTTGATGGGAATGTACGGAGCAGACTCGGTAACACTCTTTTTTGCCGGAGTCCGAATAACAGTAACAAACGAATTTTGTTTTACCCCGTTGAATTGAAAGACCAACACACTGATCAGACCAGCAGTCAAACTAATTCCAGAAACAATAAGGAGAACAACCGTCAATACCGTCGAATACCGAATTATTGTCTTGGCTCTCATCATGTTCTCAAAAAACAATCTCTAAAAATCTACAACATCTACAAATTAGAAAAAGGGTAATATGTCAGAATTGCTCGTTAAACGAACAAGAATCAGTGCGTACCGAAAGGAAATCAGTACGTACCAAAAGATAATCGGTGCGTACCGAAAGGCAATCGGTACATACCAAAAGACAATTGGTACGTACCGAAAAACAAATCGGTATGTACCAAAAAGCAATCAGTACGTACCTAAAGATAATTGATGTGTACCAAAAGTCAATCAGTGCGTACCGAAAAGCAATTGGTACGTACCGAAAAGCAATTGGTACGTACCGAAAAGTAATTGGTACGTACCGAAAAGCAAGAACTACGCACCAAAAAGCAATTGGTACGCACCGAAAAGCAAGAACTACGCACTGAAAAGCGGTAATTGTTCTCAAATGGGGAGGAGTCATTGGCGGTTTTTTTGTTGATTCTGTTGGTTTTTTTATATTGCCATTACGTTTTCAGAAGTTGCGTCGGCGTATTTACCGACTTGCCCCTGTTGACGAACGGAAATGGAAAACCAACAGCCTACAACACCATAACAAACCTAACGGGTGCGACCGTGTGTGAAAACCCTTCAGGTAACTTCTAAAAACTAATATCAGAGAGGAACGCAGGCGGTCTCGCCTGCCCTGTTTTTTTATAAAAAACGCCTAAAAATGCGGTCGAGACGACCGCGTTCCTTCTAACAATAAATTTTTACATTAGGTTTTTAGAAGTTCCCTTCACTGAATAATTTACATAATTACTAAAAAAACTAATAGTAACGTGGTAAAGTATATTGGACAAGCGTTGTTATGGAGCCGCCACTCTACCGGTGAGATATTCTTCCTCTTCTTCCTGAATAATAATTCTTGGAGTCACCATCATCATAATACTTTGAGTAGTTCGTCCGATAGCGGTATTCATAAAGAGTCGTTGGATGTATGGAATTTTGTTTAGGATTGGCGTACCGGCTTCGGTTCTACCTTCGCTGAGTCGTTTCATTCCGCCTAGTAAAATAGTTCCGCCATCCGGCACACTCACTGTTGTTTGAACAGAGAACATTGCTAATGTTGGTAATTGAACTGTTACACCGGCATTTGATTGAGTCGCTCGTTTTGCTGTTCCCCGTTCATCAGTTGAAGCCGAAAGAGCACTATCACCCTTCGCGGTTGTTTCCGTTTCCTCCGTCAGCGAATCTTCACCAAAAAATTTGAACGTATTTACTTTCGTAATTTTGTTGAATGTCGGATTCAGTACCAAGCGGACATATTGCCGGTTGTCGGAAATCGTTCCCTGAACCGAAAGAAGTTGACCTTCACTCAAAATCGTGATAACCGGTTGGTACGCAGCAGCAAAATCACCCACCACCGGAATAACACTCGTTACAAACGGCGACATACTCATATCACTAATCATTCCCATTTGACCATTGAAAATTGTTACTTTGGGTGCCTGAAGAACATTACTTCGTGTATCGCCTTGAGTAGCACTCATGAAAAAGTAGGCTTCGATTTCACTCAAAAGCGCAAACCCCATCTGAAGTCCGGCATCCGCACTAAAATTTCCAAACATCGGATCAACTAAACCATAATTCGATTGATTCATCGGAATCGAAAGATCAACAGAAATATCACCCGGCGCCGACATACCAACCGTAACATTTCGCCCGCCTACAACTTGAAGTGTACTCGATGAAGTATCGTCACTGCTGCTGCTATCATCACCGGAAGAATATTGAGTTTGTACACGGCTGGCAGCACCATCGTTCTTAAATTTCATATCAAAATCAATTCCCATTTTCTCGTAAAAATCATCGGCAAGAGTAATATAACGTACCTCAACCGCAATTTGTAAATCATTGAGCTTCCGTAACTGGGCAAGTAAATCAACAATTTCCGCATGAACTTCTTCCGTTTGACGAACCACTAAACTAAGATTGGGATAATATTCCATCATCTCTCCGCCTTCATCCCATGAATCCGGTGAAACCACTGCTTCGATCAAATCCATAATGTCACCAAAATCTGCCTGACTACCTCCGGCAGTTCCGGTTTGCGGAGTTCCAAAACCTGTTCCCATACCGTTAATACCGTTACTATTAATACCGCCGGGCATTGTTCCGGCAAAGGTTTGTGCCATAAGATTGGAATTTCCCATTGAAGCCAGCACCCCCGGATCAATCTTTGTATTGTTGTTATTGGAAAGCGGAATTCCTCCGGTAACACCGCGTGTTTTTGCATGACCCGATTGTGTTTGTATTGCCCGATCCAACGCCGAATTAAGATCATACGGGTTTCGGGTGTGATCCATATTCATCCCCATAATCAGATCACCCACATAATAAGTTTTCACATAAAGTTCCCCTTTGGCTTTAGCGGCACTGGTTATGTTCAACATCTCATTTTTGACAACATAGGCTAAATGATATGGTTCAAGGATTACATTCAAAACACTGCGGAGTTTGATTTCTTTCATCAGTTGAATGGTAATCAACTGATCACTGGTTATGTCAACATCCCGCAACGCCGCCCAGTCAACAATAATATCAACACCCGTTTGTCCGCTAAGAATTTTTAGAACTTCTTCAAGCTGCATGGGACGATCAAAATTAAGAGTTACCGGTCTTTCAAGTTTTTGCAAAATTTCGTTTTCTGTTTCCGGCCGTCTGTTCCGAAGAAGATCTCCTGAACCCCTTCGACGATTAATGATATCAGCCCAATCTCTACTGAAGTGCAAGGGATTCCGTCCAAAATCCGGTATAATCGAAGCTCTATCAACTCCAATCATGGCTTCATTAAATGATTCCGCTTTTTCATCGCGAATCGCTAAACTACGATAAGCATTGAAGGCGAGTTGTGTTGTTGTCAACAACATGTGGGTTGCCGGTTCGTCGGGAGCAAATTCCCGTGCTTTTTTGGCAATAATCACTGCTTCTTCATAATACTGTTCATTAATCAGTTTATTACATTCGTCAACCAATGTTTTGAGCCGTTCTTCTTTACTTTTCAGGTTTTCTGCTTCTCGGCGGCGTTCTTCCCAAACTGCTTGGTTCCGTTTATCCTGCTCAAACTGTGTTTGGTAACGTTCCATAAATTTAACGGTATCTTCGATGGCACGGTCAATTTGACGAATAAATGTTTCTTTGGTTACTTGATCAAGTGATGATTGTTCGACGCGGACTTTTGCCTGCTGGAGAATTTCAAGACCGGCATCGGGGTTCCGTTGTTCACGGGTAAGCCGTTGGGCGTCGGAAATTTGTTGCATAATTCCTGAAGAAATCTGTGAAATAGCCATCTGGCGATCTCGTATCACCTGATCAACAATTGGTGTATTTATGGCAACAGGCGGTTGTGCCTGAGTTGCAACTTGTTGAATATTTTGTGTTGGATTTTGAGTGGGGTGATAAACAGCTTGTGTTGTTCCATTGGGAATTTGTGGTTGGGGCAACAGGGTTTGCCGTTTGAGTGCGACCTCTTTAAGAAGCCGGTTAGGCGTATCACTTCCGGCCGGATACACGGCATCGGCTAATTTGTAATTCATTGCTGCACGGCAAAGTTGTTCTGCTCGATCCAGTTGCCCATTATTCATTGCGTTACGGGCTTGGCGGAGCATACTCATTGCCTGATTCAAATCATTTTGTGCTGCTTGCGAAAGAGTGTTCGGCTGAACAACCGGAATAGACACTCCCGGAACATTCATCGTATGAATTCTTCGGGCATCGTCAATTCGTTTAAACATTGCTTGCGGATCATATCCCGCGTCGCGTTCCGATTGATTGTACACAACATTTTGAGCAGCCGCTTCCTGAGTCAACTGTGTTGCCAGATCGATTTCTCCGCGGCGAAGCATCACATCCGCCTGATTCAATAATAATTGAGCGTAATTCCGGCAAAAATTTTCCGTCCTTCCCGAAATTCGGTCAAGTTCGGCAACCTGTTTAAATTGATGAATGAGCGTAAAAATATATTCGGGACGATCATCAAATTCACGATAAACAAGGTTCATTCCCCGAACCTCTGTTGCAATCCGTTCTGCTGTTACAACATCCTTAACCGCAAGTGCTTTTCGTGCCTGATGTAATTTTTGGGCACTGATTGAATAAAGCTGATTGGGTGTTAGCGGAGTTGTTATTTCCGGGGTTGCTATTACGGGTGCAGCTATTACCGGTCGGGCAGTTACTGGAGTTGCAACAGTTGGTTGCGGAGCTGGAGCCATGACGGGAGGTTGAGCTGTTACTGCCGCGGGAGGTTGCCCCAATTCCTGGGCTTTTGCGGAGTTTTCTGAACATGAGAAAGGACTTCCGACCGAAATAAAAGTAAAAGTCGTTCCCAGTAGTACGGCAATTAAACCTAATTTGATTTTTGCTTTCGTTTCCAACACGATTCTCCTTTCGTGACACGTAAAACAGTGTATGAGTCTTTTTACGTGATCAGTCTTGTTTTCCCGACATCCTTGCCGGTACTTTACGACGGAAGTTCTGTTTACTCTGTTTACAACGCAACTTGTTCTTAATTGAGACAATCGGCGGTTTCAGAAATATTCCCAATGTAGTCGAAACAAAAAAAGGAATAAAATCAAGACAAATTTATCAAAATCCAAATCCCTTTTTTGATGCTATTCTACCTATTTTTTCTGATTTTCCTTATCAAAGTGCGAAATTTGACGGAAAACGCCTACATGTCCTTTCTCTTAAATCGAATCTCTATACGTTTTTCATTAGGAAAAAAATGAGAATAACCAATAAAAATAAATTTTTTGCTAGAAACGGACTATTCCGTATAGAAGGATATTAGGGAAGAAAGAAAAAAAACAAAATTGTCCCTAATACTATATATCAGTGGAATAATTTTAAACTACTGCGTTTGTCCAACTAACTTTGAAATGGCTTAAATTTATCTATACGATAATTGGATTGGGGACGAATTTTAGAAGATGTCTCCAGAAATGAAGCGAATTATCGATTCGATAATATTCAAAAAACGAAAACCGAAATTTCAAGTGTGATGGGTATATTACGGTTTTTAGAATTTCCCTATTGAAATGATTTTGGTACACGGTTGTCGAAATCATTTTTCTCAATTTTTTACATTCAACTGATTATTGTAATTGACTATTGTAGGCGGTGCATATCGAGATTGTCGGCGTCAATACGGGTTTTATGCGGGTCGTGATGGTGGAACAGAATAGCGATTTGTTCGGCAACAACCTGAATAAATCGTGGTCGGAATGCCGCTTCTAAACCCGGTCCGCCGGACATTGCGGAATTGGGCGGATCAATAATCATCATCTCTTCGGAAACAAGAACTTCACCATTAGAACAGTCAATCGCTTTGACATGGGCTTGGCATTTTCCTTGAACCATATACGGTGAATGGGAATCACGTAACTGGAAACCTCGAATTTCAATACCAATCACAATATCCGCATTAATTGTTTTATCACGTCCGATTTCCAGAAAATTATCGAAATCATTATTACAATTATCCAACCACGTTTCGATTTTGACGGGTTCTATGATTTTTAGTTTTTTATTCCGAACATTGAGATCAATCAATTTACAGATTTGACGCGAAATTTCACGCGGGGCATTTTGCACATCATACGGGTTGGAAACAATAGAACGGCAAACAACCGCAACACGTTTTTCGCCTTTGAGCAAAATGTCATATTTGGGTTTTACATCAGTTCCGTTGACAAGAACAAGTGCCGTCAGTAACGCTTGTTGACAACCGAATATTGACAAAGTTAAAAATATCAGCAACCCTAATAAACTAAATTTTCGAATCCGTTCCATATTTAAATCCTCAAAAATCTTTATCAACAGAATAATCAGAATCTTTTTATAACAATACAAAAATATTTTGTTTTACTTTGAATATTTATTGAATATTTATTGTATTCACAGTATTTACTTTTTTGCGTTCATTTGCGGACGCTTTTCTTTATCATCGGCGTTTGTTGCCGTTTTTTAAACGAATCAATCATTAATTCCCGAAAAATTAATAATTCCACGACAACCGGATTCAAGATAGGAAGACAAGATAATTTGGGCGGCAATTTTATCTCGGTGTGTTTTTCGTTTTCTGTTGGTCAATTTAGCTTTGCGTAAAAGATGTTCTGCTTCGACGGAAGTATAACGTTCATCCATATAGTCAATTCCGATACCGGTTGTTTCTTCGAGCCAATGTCCGAATTGGAGGACTTCCTTTGCTTTTTCGCTTAGACCGCCATTCAGGTGAAGCGGCATTCCAAGAACAAACCGGACAACATGTTCTTCATCAACAAACTGCTGGAAATATTCGGCATCACGGCGGGGTGATTGGCGGAGATACGTTTCGTAAGGGCTTGCGATAATCCGTTCAGGATCACTCAAGGCAATTCCGATTCGCACCGTCCCAAAATCAATACCCGCCACACAACCCTGTTGTTCCATAACATAATCTAAAAATACAAATTGTTTCGGAAAGTTTAGAAAACATCGAATTTTTTGTCAAGAGTGATTTTTCCTAGTGTTCACAGGCTGGTGTGTTAAAATAGGTAAAATTTTAACAGAAATCGTGATTTTGAATGGCAGACTTGCTATTTTCGTAATATATCAGTGGAATTTTTGTTTTTTGCTCTTAACCCCGTTAGGGGTGTGAAATGCATAACCGGCGGTGAAGTGAAGCGCAACCGCCGGAGCAGGAACTCCCTCCTTTTCCAAAGCCCTGCAAGGGCGAGATGATGACTGTTGTGGCTGATAATCTCGCCCCGTGCGGGGCTTTGTTATGTTGGGCTATGTTGGGCATTTTGACCGTAGGTTGCGCTGCGCTACACCTACGGTTATGCACATCTCGTCCCTGCGGGACTAAGAAAACATAAGGTAACTTCTAAAAACTAATATTAGGAGGAACGCAGGCGTCTCGCCTGC
>JAITIZ010000453.1 GCA_031279215.1 Planctomycetaceae bacterium | reverse complement strand
CACACCCCGCCAACCCCCCGGGCGGCCCCCACTCTGGAGTGGAAAGTTGAGAACGGATAGTGGAAAGTGTTCCATTTTCAGGTACTATTCGTCAAAATTCTCAACTCTTCTTCGTTCTTCACCGTTTGGCTTTACGTTGGTCGAACTTCTTGTGGTAATTGCGATTATCGGTGTTTTGATTGCACTACTGTTACCAGCAGTTCAAGCGGCACGCGAAGCCGCAAGGAGAATGCAGTGTACCAACCATCTGAAACAGTTGACAATTGCTCTGCACAACTATTCAGATAAAACGTCAGGAATGTTGCCCTACGCTGGATGGTACAATAGTCTTGGTGGTCCACACAACCATTCCTGGCAAGTACGGATTTTTCCGTACATTGAACAACAAACCCTCTACGAACCAATCACACCTCTTGATTGGCTTCGTACCGAATGGGGAACGAGTACTGCTGCTGAAATTCGCGGTAAAAACATCAGAACGGCTGAAATTTCTACCCTTCACTGCCCATCAGATAACCGAGATAAAGACGAAGTTGGTACGAATCCCGAAATTTCACTCGGAAATTATGTTGCCAATATGGGAAATACTGATAATGGTCACCAAACGGATGATGTTACTTTAACTAATGGTGATGTTGCCAAAAATCTGAGTGCTCCATTTGGACTTGGTCGTTTTTCAACAATGAATTCCTCATCTCCGTGGCCTTCGGGAACTTTTACACCGTTTATCTCACCTCTTGTTGTTGGAGACGGAACAAGTAATACGTTAGCTGTTTCCGAACTAATAACACCTCTTACCGGCGGGACATGGAGAGGAATGTTGGGGCGACCTATTTCTTGGGGTGGTTCCGGGTTCACCACTCGATATACTCCGAACGATAAACGTGATTACCTTTGTCGTCCTTGTCCGTCAGGTGGAATTGGTGTTGATGGTTATAATTGTACAGCACGTGATAACAGTGCCGCATGTACTATCGCTATCTTTACTGTTAGAAGCCGGCATCCAAATGGAGTCAACGTTTCTCTCCTGGATGGTAGTGTAAGATTTATTGAAAATTCCATTTCACTTGATGTTTGGCGAAGTATTTCAACTTCCGAAGGCGGCGAAACCGCCTCACCATAAACAACTATTTTTATAATTATTCAGTACTTTTTCTCAATCACCTATAGGAATCTCTAATAATTCAGAATTTACCCAAAGTTAGCGGCGCGGGCTTGCCCCGCATTGTTAGACTGAACCAATAAAATACGGAGTAACCCTCGTCACTAACTAATTTGTTGAACATAAAAAATTGAATTATTAGAGATACCCCTATTTCTAACTTTATTTTTTAACACTATAATGACTCGACCTATTTTATTTTTCACTATTTTTATTTCAATTTATCTTGTTTGTTCAGGCTGTTCGCATAACAAACCGGATGGAATTAAAATTAAAGGTACGGTTACGTTGGACGGTGTACCGTTGGAAACAGGAAATATCACTTTTCATCGAAAAGATATTGACCAATCATTTGGTTCTGTTATTCTGAACGGGAAATATGAAACTTATGTTCAACCCGGAGAAATGACCGTCCGAATTGCCGCAACTCGTCAAGTTGGAACGAAACCTCGTAATGATTTTCCCGGCGATACGGTAATTGATCCGGTGCTTGAATCAATTATCCCGGAAAAGTACAATTTAAAAACAACCTTAAATTGCGTAGTCAATGAAAAAGGCAGTGAACAAAATTTTGAATTACTTTCAAAATAATTCCCAAAGGAGAAATTAACATGTACACCAAAGAAATTATTTATTGTTTAACTTTTGGTTTGTTTTTTGTATCAACATTGTGTTGGGGACAATCGCCTCATGTTGATCTTTGGGATTCCGCCATTCCCTATCCGGCATTGACAGAAATTCCAACGGCAACAGGAGTTACCTACTCGATTGTTCACCAACAGACACCGGATCATCACTTTTTACATGAACCGCGTGTAACATTTCACGGTGAAACACTTTTTGTTAATTTTAGTAACGCTGAAAAAAATGAAAGCGATCCCGATCAAAAAATACGAGGACACCGTAGCAATGACGGAGGACGAACCTGGAATGATGTAGAAGTTTTTGCGCCCGGATTTTCAGATTCACGGCGTCACGAAACTGCTCCGTTGCTTTCATCCGGCAACAAACTCTGGAGTTTCGTTGGTCGTTACAATAATGGAAGTAAAAATTCACTCGGCATGGAATTATTTCGGCTTTCGGAAAACGGTAAAAATTTTGAACCTTTTTCCGGTGAATTGGTTCTTGAACGATTTATCCCGTTTGTCCAGCCGCAACTTCTTTCAAACGGTAATTGGATCATTGGAGGACACACTGAGAAAGTACGTCATGCCGCTGTTGCTATTAGTGAGGGGAATGATTTGACAAAATGGAAAGAAGTTAAAATCGAAACACCGGCTTGCAGCGACTACCCGGAAACAGCATTGCTTCTTCAAGATCAAAATGTTTTGGCAGTTGTTCGCGGTTGTCCATCACAACGTGCGCTTATTGCGTTGAGTACTGATTTTGGCGAAACATTTCCTCCGCTTACAGAAAGTAATTTACCAATGTCCCAAAGTAAACCGTTTGGCGGAACACTCAGTACAGGACAACACTATTTGATTTACAATGCGAATCCTTCGCGAAACACATTGGTGATTGCTGTAACAAAACCGAATGAACTAATTCCGCTTCGAAAAGTTTTCAAAGTTATCGAGGGGTTATCGGCATCAATGCAACAAGAATTTGAAAAAATCGGTGAAAAATCGAAAATAAATGCTTGGGCTTATCCTGAAGCCGTCGAAAAAAACGGAATACTTTATATCGTTTTTTCGTTTAATAAAAAGCATTGTGTTCTCGCTCGAATACCGGTTGAGTCTTTAAAATATTGATATACACCTTACACTTGAAAATTTGTTTTTCGGTAATTTCGTGTTTTTCGTGTTAAAAAAAATTAAAACAAAAATGTCAAAATAGA
>JAITIZ010000398.1 GCA_031279215.1 Planctomycetaceae bacterium | reverse complement strand
CTTAAAAACAAGGGGTTTTACGACAGTGTACCCATGAAAAAATTATAAAAACATTTTTTTAAGTTAGTATGTATTGACATGGTTAAATTTTTTATTATAATCGTACCCATGTGTTAGCGGTTTTGTTTTTTCGGCGAGATCGGCAGCGTTGGCTGTGTTAGAATCGTAGCGATGAGGCTTACGATTCGAGGCGTTCTAAAATCAATTTCCAAATCAATTTCATTATTCAATAATCAAAGACGGCAAATCAAAATAATTTTACCACCGCCTGCTTCCGGTGTTGCACGATCTGTTCAACAAATCGAATACGATTCTCTTGGTCGTGTTGCTAAAACCATTGACCCGCTTGGTAATGTTTCGCAAATAGTTTACAATGAATTAGGTCAAGTTACAAAACAAATTGATGCCAACGGCGGTGAAACGAAATATATGTACAATAATTTAGGGCAGTTGCTTTCTTTAACTGATCCGGTTGGTAATACAACATCGTATGAATACGATTCCCAAAGGCATGTTGTCAAAGAAACAAACGCTCTTGAGAAGTCAAGATATTTTGAATATTTAGGACAATTATTAACGCGCAAAATAGATCGCAATGGTCGAGTGATTGAGTATGTTTATGACCGTTTCGGACGGCAAAAAGAAGAACATTGGCTGGAAGGTAAAACCATTATCAAGACAATTGTAAATACTTACAATGAAACCGGTAATTTAATTGGCGTTAATGATGGGTTAAATTCGTTTGAATATGAATTTAATTCCTTGCGACTGGAAACTCAAAGCATTGTCAGATTCGATGGACTCAACAAAGAAATTAAATTGAAATCTGTTTATGATCGGCGCGGACAAAAAACAGATACTGAACCTTCTTATTTGTAACGAAATATGCTTATACACCCAATCGGCTTACTGAATCAATTACTCAAGGTAATCAATCAGTACGGTATAGTTATGATTCAACAGGACAAAGAATTTCAGCAAAAACCCCTGTAGTAACAACTATCTATCAATATGATGGTATGGGACGCTTGACAAAAATAGACCACCAAAATGTTATACATTACGATTATCAATGGGATGTGGCAAATCGGGTTGTTTCAATAAACGATAGTAAATATAATTATGATAAAACCAGTCAATTGATTGCCGCAAACTATGATAAACTCCCTGTAGAAAAGTATACATACGACTTAAATGGTAATCGTTCAAATTATCGCACCGGAAAAAATAATCAACTTATTCATGAAGGAGAAAACATGTATGAATACGATGGCGAAGGTAATCGAATCTCCAAAGGAACAACAAAATATTTTTGGGATCACCGCAATCGTCTTGTTAAAGTCGAAACACCGCAAAAAACCGTCGAATATGTTTATGACCATAAAAATCGGTTAGTGAAACGTTCAACATCAAAGGGAACTGAGTATTTTATTCATGATGGCTGGCAGGTTGTTTTGACGTTGAATCAACATGGAAAAGCAAATAATTATTTTCTCTGGGGAGTGAATCAGGACGAATTGATTGCACAGAATGAATATTATTCGTTATGCGATCATCTCGGTACAGTGAGACACTTGGTCGGTAAAGGTGTTGTCGCTCATTTTGAATATAACGCCTTCGGACAACTGCTTTCTAAAACCGGTAATACCGATTGTGTCTTTAAATATACCGGTAAAATGACAGACGATGTAACCGGTTTACAGTGGAATATCAACCGGTGGTACGATTCCAATGTCGGTAGGTGGATAAGTGAAGACCCGATAGAATTTCGAGGAAAAAACCTAAATTTGTACGGTTATACAAATAATAAAGTTATAAATTATTTTGATCCTAATGGTCATATGAATTTAGGAGCAATAAAGTTAGGTTGGGAAATTGCAGGTTTTCTCACAACAGGATTGTCAATTTTTGATTTACTTTCAGGTCCTTCTTTTGGTACAAGTGTTTATTCCGGGACAGAATTTGGACATAGATACTTTCAGTTGGATGTGGAAGATATTTCTTCATCTATTGCTACAATTGATCAACAATTGAGTGGTAATATTCCGATGCCAACTCCTTATGGAACAACAGTTGTACAATTTTTTGGACCTGATACAATTACACTTGAGTTTAATCTAGAGTTACAAGAAATAGATACTTTCACCAGCCAAATTTTTGTTTCGATACAAGATTCTCGGACATTTACAAGACAAGAGATTGAATCATTTCGTGATATACCTACAGGTCGAATAAGAGCCGCATATTCAGTAGACCTCTCTTTTAAGATGAGATTGCCTGCCCGAAATGCCATATTTGAAGTTAGTCATTATTCGCCAGGAACGGCATTTAGTCCTATTGGTAGTACTGAAGAATGGTGTAGCAAAAAAGTACAAATAAATGCTAATTCTAAATTAAGAGTTTATGGACAATCTACTACTGTTAGTGGTTCACTCAGCTATTCCTATTCTCATAGTATTGATGTTATCGACCAGGCGACAAGTGTTGGAAATTTTGAAGTACATAATTGAAATCTAATATTTCTTTCAGTAGAAATAATCAAAATTGATAAAACTGCTAAAATTTCTGCAAGGAGTAATGTATGTTAAGGATTCGAAAATATCACCATTATTTTTTGAAATGGATTGGGATTATTGTTCTGTGTTTGATAATAATATTTTTTCTTTGTCGGAGATATTCTCATGATACATTTAAATATTCAAATCGTTTTATAGTTGAGTTATTACCCCAAAATGCCGATCAATTGGGTATTGGAACCGATGGAGCATTATCTGGTGATTTTCTTAAATCGAATTTTCCGCAATTATTTAATGATGATTGTATTAATGGTAAAGAGCTGAAATTTGAATATCGTTTTACATTTTATAAAGAAGGCTTGTTACATCGATATCAGATAACCGTATTTAATGATATTGATATTATTAATAGAAAGAATATAAGTGACTGCCCTAATTTTCGCATTTATTTTGATTTAAAACGATCTTGTTTATTTGAGTTTTTGTTAGATAAACAAGTTAAACAATTACACATTTCATATCGGAAGGGTGATATGTCAATTGCAAAGAGAATCAATATATATTCTAATCATTTCTTAATCAGTTGCGATGTTGCCTTATATGTTTCCATCAATGATCCGTTTAGTGATATATCATCTTTTCCTATAATAAAAGTGATGGAAGCGAAAACCTTATATTTTTATAATAACAAGAAAAATAAGGCAATCATGCTAAAGTCTGAATATGATCGGCGTGGACAACGTATTTTTTCGGAATCGGATGATTTTTCGACACAATATACTTATATGCCAACAAAACTTACTGAATCAATTATTCAGGATGATAAATCGGTACAGTATTCTTATAATGCAACTGGACAACGAATTTCGGCAAAAATTCCGGCAGTAACAAGCAATTATAGTTACGACGGTATGGGACGTTTGACAAAAATCGACCAAGGCAATATTGCGCATTATGATTATCAGTGGGATGCCACAAATCGAATCAATTCAATGAATGACGGTAAATATAGTTATGATAAAATAGGTCAATTAGTTGCCGCAAATTATACTAAACTCCCTGAAGAAAAATACAATTACGATTTGAACGGTAACCGTTCTAATTACAAGACGGGAAAAAATAATCAATTACTTCATGACGATGAAAACGCTTATGAATATGATAATGAAGGCAATAGAATTGCCAAAGGCACAACAAAATATTTTTGGGATCACCGTAATCGTCTGGTTAAAGTTGAAACACCGCAAGAAACGGTAGAATATGTTTACGATTACAAAAATAGTACTCTTATTAGATAATTTTCTCACATTTGTGAGGCAGTGTTGTAAAAAGTTTATAGTTGAATCAACGATTGAAATTATT
>JAITIZ010000390.1 GCA_031279215.1 Planctomycetaceae bacterium | reverse complement strand
GGAGGAACGCAGGCGTCTCGCCTGCCCTGTTTTTTTACAAAAAACTCCTAAAAATGCGGTCGAGACGACCGCGTTCCTTCTAACAATAAATTTTTTACATTAGGTTTTTAGAAGTTCCCAATAGTTTTACATCTCAACCCATTACTTACAACGCTTGCGCAACTATTAACTATTAACTATTAACTATCAACTACACTACGTAATTTATGTTAATTTTTCCTATTTTTCTTAGTGAATGTTGTTTTTTGGGAAATACCGCAATTATTTATTGAAAATCTTTTACTATCCTGTTTTCAAATTTGTTTTTAATTGTTATGATTTACGAATAAAATTTTACGGTTAATATTTGATGATTTGCAATTTATAATTATAATCCTAAACGATGGAAACACTTTTATTGTGAAACATTGCGATTCAAATAAAAAAACCGTTAAAAATTATTTATTTTTTGGGCAATCTCTATTAACCGTTTTTCCAAATTAGCGGAGAATTCCTTTGAAACGTGCAATTATCAGCGATATTCACAGTAACCTCGAAGCCTTAGAAGCAGTGTTGGAACATATTGCTTCGCAAAATATTACTGAGATTTATTGTCTTGGTGATTTGGTGGGTTACGGACCAAACCCAATTGAATGTATTGATTTAATGCGGGAAAAAGGGCGTCTTTGCCTTCTCGGTAACCATGATCAAGCCTCCCTTTTCGATCCGGAAGGATTCAACAATAGTGCTGAACGGGCAATTTTTTGGACACGCGATCAACTGGAAAATATTCGTGTTCCCGGTGCCAATGAACGTTGGGATTTTCTCAACGAATTGCCCCGGCTCCACCGTGAAGACGATATTTTATATGTTCACGGTTCGCCGCGCAATCCGCTCAATGAATATGTCTTTCAGGATGATATTTACAATGAACGTAAAATGGAACGGCTTTTTGCGGTTATTCCCAAATATTCGTTTCAGGGACATACGCATGTTCCGGGAGTTTTCACGGAAGATCGTGAATTTTTTACTCCAGACGATATTCACGGAAAATACACATTGGGCAATAAAAAGTTAATGATTAACGTCGGTTCTGTCGGTCAACCGCGTGATCGTGATTCGAGAGCCTGCTATATTGTTCTGGAAGACCTGACCATAACTTATCACCGAGTTGAATACCCCTTTGAAAAAACAATCGAAAAAATCTTGCAAATCAAAGACCTCGATAATTATTTAGGTTATCGGCTTCGGGAGGGAAAGTAAAAGTAACTGTCTATTTTAATTTTTCGTCATTGTCCCGCAAATAACCTTATTTGTAATATATCAGTAGAATTTTTGGGGTGTTAGGGCGGGTTAGTAGAGACGCAATGTATTGCGTCTTGTTAATAACAGTTTAGGTTGTTAGAGACGCAATGCATTGTGTCTCTACGGAATAATTACAAATTAACTGTTACAATGGAAGTTCTTTTGGGATTGGGATCAAATTTGGGCAATCGGGAGGAGATGCTGGAATGGGCGTGGAAAGAAATGAGTCATCTTCCCAAAACAAAAACATTACGGTTGAGCCGGTTTTACAAAACCCAACCGGTAGGCGGCCCGCCCAATCAACCGGAATTTCTTAACGCCGCCGGTGTTATCGATACAACATTACTGCCGCAAGTGTTGCTCGAAAAACTTCAGGAAATCGAAATCCGGTTCGGAAGAGTTCGGAAAGAACATTGGGGACCGCGAACATTGGATATTGACATTCTTCTTTACGGTAACGAAATTATTTCAACACCAACTCTTACCATTCCGCATCCGGAGATGTTGCGGCGTTGTTTTGTGTTGGAGCCGGCAACAGAAATCGCCGCCGAAATCGTTCACCCCGTAACAGGACAAACAATTCGGGAACATTATCGTCTTTGGAAATCGTTCCCTACCCAATATTTCGTAACTAAAAAAACAGAGGCAATAAACTAATTTACCCGTCAATTCCAAATTAAAAATTTCTGCTGAAATTTCAGCACCTTTCAACACCGCTGAATAGTTACAAAAGACTAATCGAACCCTGACAAAAATTGGCGATCAAGAATGGCGGCTTCTAATTTCAAATGGGGATGATTGAGACGGAACAAATAATCACTAGGGTCATCAGGAGTCAATGAATTATTCCCGTGCGGAAAATATTCCATGATACTACCGGTTCTCGGATCATGTGGAATTTCGTCCAGATATGTTCCAACCAATTCGTCCAAAGACTCCGGCAACATATAGTCATGTTCCAGATACCAAAGATGCAATGCCGCATGAACAAGCCGTAACCTGTTACCAATAACAACTGAAAAATAGTCGGGGTGAAGAGACCAGCCGCCAGGTAAACGATTAAGGAGTAATCCGGAAAAAACAATACGTTCTACTTTTGTGTACCTTTTATTTAGGGAACTTCTAAAAACTCAAAATTTACCGAGCGTTAACGGCGTGGGCTTGCCCCGCGCTGTTGAATTTTAGGCACCAAGCGCGGGGTAAACCTTGCCGTTAACTTGGTTTTTAGAAATTCCCTCATAACGATTCCCTAACTGTTACACATTTA
>JAITIZ010000350.1 GCA_031279215.1 Planctomycetaceae bacterium | reverse complement strand
TGGACAAAAAGAGTTTTTAGAGACTGGAAAAACAGAACATTTGCGAAAATCAGCGTAATCTGCGGACTTTTCTCTTACAATGATTTTTGTTCCTTCAATTGACGTATTAACTTTTGATCGGCTTCGGAAAGAGACTTGATATTCATAGTTCCGGTGTCTCCGGTTTTCGATTGAAACAATACCAGATTATTCTGAACGCCGATTAATTTTGCTTCAAATTTTTGTGTTCCTGAAATATCTGTCCAGATTCGGAATTTTTTGTCGGGTACTTGTTCATTATAGGATTTCAGAACTCTTTGATCATCAATACAGAAACGAGCAATATTTATTACAATTACTTTGCCGTCCAACGTCTCGAATCGGGCATCGCCATTTTTTACATCAATTAATTTGAGTTCCAACTCTTGGTTTCTGGTGTTGTCTGTCCATGTATAAAAATCTTTTGTTACGTCGCCGTCATCATCGTCTTGTTCATCTTCTTTCGCAGACCGTCCAGAATAAAACTCTTTCGCAATTCCTTCATGTAATCGTTCGCAATATTTTGTCCGTTGAAAAATCAGCATTCCTGTTGCAAGTAATAACGGTAAAAAGAAAGCGAAAAAACAATTACGCATGGAACGATAAGTATAAATTTTCCGTTCCGGCGGCGGATTGAACCAACCGCCACGTTTCTGCGCAATCATCCAACCGAAACAATTATACTCATCCATTGCCGGTCGCCACGCCGCATGACCGCCTTGATCGAATTGAGTCAGTTTCATAAAACCATTTGAGCCGTTAATAACCCGCATCGCTTCTCGAATAGATTCAATTGGAGCATTATTGTCATTTTTATTTCGGAATGTCCAAATGGATGTTTCTTTTAACGTTGCAATTATATGAAGATAATCAATAGGTGAACCGCACGATGTAGGAACTGCTGCCGCGAATTTATCGGGATATTTTAATAACCATCGCCAAACACCATATCCTCCGCTACTCAAACCGAAAAGACTCAACCGTTTTTCGTCAATTGGATTATTTGCAATAACATGATCGGTTAACGCAACAACAACATCAAGATTACCATCTTTTTCCGGTTTAAATGTCCAGACACGATTATCCGATGGACATTGTAAAACCAAGAGATAAAAATCTTGTTGTTTTTCTCCGACCATAAGTGGTAAAACCGAATGAAGATGCGCTAACGAAAAAGTATTATCTTTTCCTGCCTCGCCGACACCGTGCAAATGGACAACAAGCGGATATTTTGTATTAGGTTTAATTTTTCGCGGAACATGTAACCGATATTTGATTTCTGAATTTTCGTACTTCCCGCCGGTGTATTGAAATGACCGTTCTTCGAAACAATAAACGAGAACCGGATGCGGTGTTTTTCCTGCTCCCTTTGTACGGTTATCTTCCATTTTGACCAATTCTCGAATTTGTCCAGTGGTAAAGTTGAGAATATCATCTTGAGATTTGACATCGTAAATTCCTATTGATGTTTCCACTTTTTTAGGCGGAACAGGTTCTTTAGGTGTAATTGTAGCGTCTGCTCCGAGCATTGTCGGAATACAAACAAGTAACAACAAAAACATCATTGTTGTCTTTGTTGTTCCTGTTTTATTCGTTGTGTCTGTTGTCTCAGATGTCTTTGATATTTTTGAACGTTTCCAACGCTTGTAATGATACAAAATTCTCCATGTTACAATTACAACAATAAGAGTGATTCCCGCAATTGTTGGTAACAACATCGGATTAGAGCCTTCACCGGTTGTGTAGTAATCGGCAAGTGGAAGTGTGTAATTTTTGTAAATGTAATTTGTAACCGGTGAAATAATTGGTTCAAAAATAGTTACAAGTGGTAATGTTGCATAATTGTACCAGATTGTCCAAAGTAAATACAAAAAAAGTAAACCGATTATTTTGTGATAAAATGAACGCCGCAACAAAAAAAGCCGTTCAGTATTTTTCGGAATAAACAGAGCAACAATTGTTGAACCCCAAGCCCATAGAGGAACAAGCCAGCAACAACCCAAAATCCAATCCGACCAGTAACGAAAATCTACGTACCACAAAGAATGTGAAAGTGCGTATGGAAAATTCGGATCATAACAAAAAAAATAGAAAGCGTTTACAATCAAAAGAAAAACAACAATATGCCCCCATGCTCTGTTAAAAAAAGGGCTAGGAAAATTTTGTTGGATTAGTTGATCATTTTTGAAAGGTTTTGATAGATTATTGTCTCTCATAATATTTTATTCGTGATCATTAGTGTCCGGTCATAACTCCCATAATATCAGGATGTATAGAGTAATAAATTGTTATAAAATAATAGAATTTAATGTAAAAAAGTGTATTAACATTACTATTTAATCTCAATGCTGATCAAGAATAAAAAAAACATTAGAAAGCCAATCGTCTGATGAAGTTTCCAATTCCATATGCTCGAAAACATTTGAATCTTTTTCCATTAAGGAAACATATTCCTGAAGTCGACCTGGTAAAATATTACAAAGTTTTTTACAATCCTGCTGGATAATTGAATCCGTCATTATATTAGGTAATATTTCTGTAATAGAAGTAGGACAAATTCCACACAAATGTTTACCTGTACAGTAAGAACAATTCGTTACCTCTGACATATAATTTATAATTTGTTGAACTTTTAAAACATCAATTCCTGAAGAAACTTCGCCAATTTTTAACGAATTACTAGTTTCCATTTTTTCACAAGGAAAATAATCGCCATTTATATTACAATAAAGTCTTACTGCACCTGGAATACAATTACATGCAGATTTAGATGCATAATATGGTCGAATAGTCCGCTTATGAATGTTTCTAAATTTTTCTTTAAATAAATAAAAAAAAACCGGCCAATCACGCTCCACATTTTGTTGTGATGTTACAAGAGATACTAAGAATGCATCATAGCCTTTCTGGTAATTTACAAGTCTTTCTGGAGTCCATTGGGCAAATTCTGCTTTTATTGATTCTGTTGTCAAATCAACAGATCGGACACAACTTTTATTTACACACTCATTAGAAATATAATGATCATTATTACTAACTAACGGATTAACAAAATTAACAATGATAGTTTTATAAAAAGAACTTAGTTCTTTAATGACAAGATTAGTCTTAAAAAAATTATTATCTGCGGTTAGCGTTACAGAAATGCCTCTTCCTAAATATGAAGGATACAAATCGACAAACCGTTTCATATTCTTCCAAACCAAGTCAAAGGATCCCTTACCGTTCTTAAAAACCCGATATTTATTGTGTGATTCAGCATCACCATCAAGGCTAATCAAAAGATTAAATTGATGTTCAACCAAAAAATGAATTATCTCATCACTTAGTAACGTACCATTTGTCGTTAAAGAAAATTTTGGGCATATATTACTAGTTTCCTTGCTATATTTTTCTGCATATAAGACCAAATGACGTAATAGATCAAATTCTAGAAGTGGTTCACCGCCATAAAATGTTATTGTCCTACCAGAATTGGGCTTGTCCAAATGATATTGAATTGCCCGTTCAGCAATATCCACATCAATTGAACCTGAAGAGTGCGACCGATACCGTGAATAATGTTTTCCAAAACAACAATATTCACAATTTAGATTACACTTTTGTGTAAGCTCTAGTGTTAACATTCTCGAGTAATTGTTCAAAAATTCATCAAATGAATATATCTTTTGTTTATCAAAAGATACCCCAATTACTTTCGGAATTCGACTATTACTAAAATTAGATGGCTGTGTTTTTCGGATAAAAGCCCGAAGTGCTGATATTCCTCTTTTAAGAACATCTTCTGTAAAATAATTTCGATGTTTAATTACAATCGCTTTATCATCAAGCGTAAATATATCATCTACGATTGTAAAAACCGCTGGATTTACTCGAAATATCTCGTTGGTAATACTATCAAAAATATAGTAACTACCAGAATTTGATTTCAATTTTGTAAACACAAAGTCCTCAAAAATTCATTTTTATGTAATATTTCAGTGAAATTTCGGTTTAATCACAAAGGTTACAATCGTTTTAACAGCCAACAAAAAGATAATCCGCAGATTGTGTTTTTCTCATAATAAAATCACTCAAAATAACCTACGAAAATCGGCACAACCTGTAGGATCATACTGAGAAAATTACGGATTGTTTTATGCTTTTCAAGTTTTTTTGAAATCCCTACTCAAAAAAAGAAAACGGATTTTTGACAAACAAAATTGAAGTTGTTTCAGGTTTTAATTTGATTTAACCTATTGAAAAATAATAGGTTATAATAAATTTGTGAAAAGCTAACAGGACATTAGTAATATAAAAAATCTTGATTCATTGTAATTTAAAAACTTATAAAATCCAAAAACATTTTTTGGACATATACATTACTAGAAAAAAATGATTTACAATGAATATTCCAAATAACAAAAAACATCCTCGTTACTACAATAAAAGTGGAGAAAAGCAGTTAGGGATATTAAAAAAATTGACAATGAGTATGTGTGTGTACATACAACTAAGATTCGGATGATGTTGCAAAGCCTCCATTGTAACGTGGTGCATAAGAGTCTGCATAGGTCGGTCCTGTTACTCCGACAAACACTTGCTCGGCTTCACTTTCCGAGTTAGAAGTCATCAGACTACTCGAATTAAATATAAGCCAACAAAAACATTCACAAACAGCAGAACAACCACAAGCACATCCACAACTACATTCACAAGTACATGTGGATTGAGTAGACAACTCAATTCTCCTTGCATCACCACCAGCAAAAAAATTGGTCAATACCATAGGTTCATCTGTAGTCTGGTTAGGATTAATATTATTTGTCGACATTTATAGTTCTCCTTTCAAATGCAATAAAATTGCGTTACGATAATAATTGCAAATATAAATCATTACAAATTATAGACTTACAAATGCTAATTTACTTGGAAAGTACAATCAATAAACAACTCAATCTTTTGTTTTAACTAAATTGTTGAAATTAAATCATAAATACATTTTAAGAGATTGCCTCTTTCAAACGAAACAACGATAATTGTGTTAAACATCCAGGAGTTAATGATATCTGACTACTTAAATTTTCATTCGCTAAGGACAAACCAGTTAATAAGTCAATATAAACCGAAGAAGAATAAAACCGTGTGCGACTGGTTGTCTCAATATCAACGACCAATGAATCAGCCTCTTCTGTTGTTATCACACCATGATTACAAAGAAACTGATAGTATCGACAATAATATTCTTGCATTTCGTTTGTTGACAACTTTTGTTCGGCAGTAATTTTCACTACTGTTGCGTTATTGAAACGAGCAAATTTCTCTACTTTCTGACTTTGGAGAAGATTTTGGGTAAACGCAACATCTTCAGGTAATACAAAAGAATATCCCGGAAATAATTCCGTATTCGGGAAAGGAAAACTCAACTTTGACCAACAGGTACCAGCTACCAATGATATTTGATGTCCATTAACATTATCAAAATCGAATTCCTCTTCATTTTTTGTTACATATCGAAGTTTGCTATTTGAGAGGGATAAAACAATATCTTCTGTTGGTAATTGAGTCGTTACAACTTTTTCATCAATAATTCCTCTGCTTGATACTGTACCAGTCATTGTCGTTACTCCATTCTTGGTAACAGCTTGATGTTTTTCGATTTTCAATCCCTTTTTCTGATTGGCTTCAATGTCTATATCGACAAATATTCGCTGATGTTTACTGATATGAATATTAACCTTATTTGGTTTGATAAGACTAATCGTACCTTGTATAACCTCATATTCCAAAAGATTGGCTGCTGTACACTGATCAATTGATGAAATCGTTCCTAAAACTTTAGTCGCGATGTCACAAAATTCCCAAGATTGCGGAGTAGAAAAATTTAATTGTAGTTGTACTGATGGATGCTTCTGAATTGGTTCTGCCACGATAGCCCATTGGGAGTACAACTCTTTCCAGTCAGTATAAAATTTTTCGCGAACCTTCGGAGAATACATTGAAGGAGCCGTCTTGATAACTTCTGGTAATGATTGTACAGTACGCTTTCTAACTGCGCGCATTATAAACGGTCCTGCAACTAGAGTACCGATTACTGCTCCAAGTATACAACGTCTAGTCATTTTTTTATTCATTTGAACCTCCTCTTTGTATAAAACTTGTTAGGAAATAAGTTATAACAACTTATTTTTATTAGTTAAATTTCGTATCTATTCAGTTCAGTAACGATCACGTTTGTCTGATCCCAAAACGTCGCGTCGGTTGGTTGAAAATTTGAATGGTACGCCGTTGGATTTTAATTTCCATCCATCAACAGGGGCAAGTCGGCTATTGCACCAACCTACCTTTAAAATCGCTACTGAATAAATACTAAATTTTTGTAAACGAAACCTTTGCAAAATTCATAACCAATTATACCGAAAAGATTTAGCAGATATGTTATTAATCATTTAAGGACTTATGCAAAAAAACAAATTCCACTAAAATATTACCATAGTTTATATCTACTCCAATATGCTGGAGTTTAACAAATTTTTCTATTTTGATCCCAATTACCGCAAACAATATTATCAGACTATGCGTGGTCATGTCTGCATGTTTTATTCCACTTGCGAGTTACACTTGTTACCGCACTCGTTAATAAATTGTTGGTTGGAATTAACCTGTTGAAGGGGGGGCAAGTATCATTTTAGCTGTACTGTACTTAATTTATTCTTCTTTTAACAAATTTAGAATTTCTAAAACTCCATAACGTATTTTGATTAAGATTTTAAGATTGTAATCTGAAAAAAAAAAATTACAAGGGGGGATTCGAAATTTTCCGGAATTTTTTTATTTTTTTGGAAAAATTCTTCCCAAATAACGGAAATTTAGTGAAAATGGGTAAAATATTTCGTTTGCTACATGGTAATTATTTCTATTACACCTTTGTTATGGCGATGAAAACGATTTTTTCCGTTGACTGATTTAGTCATCCCTTTCTTTTGAAGTTGCCGGTTCGCAAACGAAAATGACCCATTCGCTCGGCACACGCGGTGCGTGGGCGATCAATGGAATGACCCCGCGCAATTATGGCGGACTCATTGGTGTTACGGATGATGGTGTCGAGGGGGTTGATATTGATACTGCCGTTTCCACATTTTCCGAAACGGTTTATTTTTATCCTTGGTTTATAACAACAAGTTATGTGGCTTTCCTTGCCCGCGCTTATGGTTGCGTTAATTCTTCACC
>JAITIZ010000338.1 GCA_031279215.1 Planctomycetaceae bacterium | reverse complement strand
ATTTATTGTTAGAAGGAACGCGGTCGTCTCGACCGCATTTTTAGGAGTTTTTTTGTAAAAAAACAGGGCAGGCGAGACGCCTGCGTTCCTCCTAATATTAGTTTTTAGAAGTTACCTTAAGGAAATTCCACGAAAATAGAACCCAAAAAATTATTCCGCTAATATATTACCTTTTTATTTATTTATTTTTATTTATTTTTATTTATTTACGAAAATCGGCATAATCGGCAGACAATTTTACATAATTGTCTATTTTCGTCCGCAGATTACGCAGATTTTCGCAGATATTCGATATTCTCGGATTTTCAAGGATTATTTTTTAAGAGTACGAAATAACGAAACAAACAAAGGAAGAATAGACAAAAAATATAGGAAATGTAATATATCAGCGGAATTTTCGTTAAAAGATAAACTTAAGGTAGGTGACCATAGGTGAAAGCCTTTCGCTGAAGGGCTTTCACCCACGGTTGCGTCGGCGTGCTCGCCGACTTGCCCTGTTGACGAACGGAAATTGAAAACCAACAGCGTACAACAACAGCGTACAACACAATAACAAACCTAACGGATGCGACCTTAAATCGGGACCGCTACAAATTTCAAATATTCAAAAAACAACCAATTTATAACGGATAGAGTATAATCAGTAAAAATTCGTATTTTATACTCCTTGCATTCATAATTTTACGTTTAATCAATTAAGAGTTCTCGCAAAAATAAATCAATGTTGTTAGGAATGTTCCTTTGTATTCTGTGTTTAAAATGCTATTGAATAGTTACGGATTTTTTGTTTACGGTTTTGAGGGGTTATAAAACGAATTGAGTTTGAAGAGCATTAACTCAATACGTTGTTGTTGTTGTTGTTGTTGTTGTTGTGATTTAGCCAGGTTTTTTGTTTCGTTTGGATCATCGGGTAAATAATATAGTTCCGTTCCTTTATCGGATTGCGGAACAATCAGTTTCCAACCGTCTTCAAGCATCCAACGAAACCGTAAGTTCTTTTCCGGCCGCAGCAAATCAACAAAATCATGCGTAAAACATTCGCCAAATATTGCTTTACGTGATTGAACGGTGTTTGAATCCAACAAATTGATACCGTGTTGCGAAGCTTCCCTTTCAAGACCAGCCAAATTCAACAACGTCGGAGCAATATCAAGAGACGAAACCGGATTAATATTGTTACGATTCGGTACGAGATGTCCCGTCCATCGTACAATAATCGGAGTCCGCAAGCCGCCATCATACGGAGATTGTTTTGATTTGGGTGCGAAGCCGTGATTGTTCTGATTTTGAATCCAACCATTATCGCAAACGTACACAATAATTGTTTTTTCGTTTAGACCTCGCCGATCCAACTCAGCAAGTAATTGACCGCACGTTTCATCAAAACGTTCAACATTTCCCCAATATTTTGCCTGTTGAATTGAACTGGTTTTGTCTTTATAGTTATTCAGAAATTGTTCCGGCGGATCATGCGGATCGTGCGGTAACATTGGAGCGTACCAAAGAAAAAACGGTTTATTTTCTTTCGCTGCCAGATCAAGAAAATCGATAATGGGTTGCATTGTATCACGTCCGATTTTCAAACCTTCGTCACCATGACGTCCGCCTTTGGTCATTCCGTGCGTAAAACCACCGGAAGAATAATCACCCAACCACCATTTTCCTGTCTGCATAGAAAGATAACCTTGTTTTGCCAACAATTTCGGTAATGTCGGAGCTTTTTTCATTTGTTCGATCATAATGTTACGGTCTTCGTGATAGGCTTGAGTTTTGTAAAATTCACTTTTTTTCATTCCTTCCGGCAACGGCGGATCATTACTGGTGATTCGGTGTTGGTGAGGATACTGTCCGGTAATAAGCGATGCAAGACTTGGACAACACAATGATGACGGAACATAGCCGCGAGTAAAAAGTAACCCCTGTTCGGCAAGCCGATCAAGATGCGGCGTTTTGAGAACGGAATGTCCCATAAAACTGTAATCGCCCCAATGTTGATCGTCCGAAATAATCAGAACAATATTCGGACGTTCCTCCACAGCATGAAGTAATGAAACAAAAAAACTAATAATCAAAGTAACCCAAAATGTGGTTAGTAAATAGGTTGTTTTCATTGAAAGTAATTGTTATAAAGTTGGAAATTTGACCAGTATCAATATACCGGTTTTGATTCATATACTGAGAAGTGTACAAAGTATTTTTGTTATTAAAATTATGTCGAAATCAACTGAAGTGAAACAGAAATATATCGCCGTCTTGAACGAGATAATCTTTTGGTTCGCGCCGGATGAGGTTTTCGGCTTTAACGGCGCGTTCACTCCCCAACCGAATTAAGTCTTCAGCTTTTGTAACTTCCGCCCGAATAAATCCCTTCGCCATATCCGTATGAATCGCAGCAGCAGCATCCAATGCCGTACCGCCCTTCGGAACAAGCCATGTTCGGATTTCCTTTTCACCCGCAGTCAAAAATGTCATTTGACCAGAAGCATCAAGCATCATTTTGATAACAATTTTTTTATCTGTTGAAGGAAGTTGCATTTCATTGAGAAAAACCGTTTTTTCTTCCGGCGGCATTTTATCAAGTTCCGCTTCAAGCCGCACACTAACCGCAATCACCGGAACCTCCGGCATTGCCAATTTTTCGTACTGTTTCAAATCGGTTTCATCATCCGCCGTGTTAATAATCATCATTCGCGGCTTGCCGCTGAGCAATCGAAAACCCCGAACAATACGTTGTTGTTCGGGAGTCAATTGATCTTCTTTAAGAGGTTGACCGGATTCGAGTCCTTCGCGTAACAGTTCGAGTGTTACGAGTTCAAATTCAAATTTTTCGTGTTCGGATTTTGGAACGGGACGTTTGTTCTGTTCTGTAACTTTTTCGATTCGATTTAAAATAATTTCAAGATCGGCAAGAATCGTATCTTCCTGAAAAGCCCCAATTTCCTTTGCAGGATCAGAACCGTCAAAAACCGGCACCACCCAAACAAGCGCATCCGCTTCACGAAGTTGCGCAAGTCGGGCAGGATTACCTTGTTGATCACGCGCTAAACCCGGCGTATCAACAATTTCAATACTTGCATACGTAATTTTTTTAGGTTTATAAATTTCGATAAGAGCATCGAATCGCTGCTCAGGAATAGGTGCCGTCGCCGACTGCAACGAATGTGATAACGCCAAATCCGCCGCCACTCCGGTTAACCATTGAAATAACGTACTTTTACCAGAACCTTGGTAACCAACTAATCCAATCTTCATAAGAATTTATTGAAATTTGTTAAAATGAATCTCTAAATAAATAAAGATACGATATATTTTTGGGTAATATATCAGTAGAATTTTTGTGTGAAACACCGAAAAAGCAATGATTCAAAGGATTCAAAGGATTCAAAGGATTCAAAGGTAGGCAATGTTTCGGCGAAACATTGCCTACTTTCCGAAAACGTAATGGCAATATAAAAACAACCAATTGATAACAGGATTGTGAGTATAGTTAATTAATCGCCGTGCCGGACAACAACTTCGTCGAGAGCGGCTTTACGTTGAGCTTTGGTACGGCTGTGAGCGAGGAAGGCGTTGATGTGTTTTTCAAAAAATTCCGCAATTCCCTGAATCAGTACAAAAAGCACCGGCGTTACATAAACTCCGACCATTGTTTCCATGAGCAGACCGCCGAAAACACCGTTGCCGATAGCGTTTCGGGAATTACCGCCTGCTCCGTCCGCCCAAACTAACGGCAGCACACCCAAAATAAACGCAAACGAAGTCATGAATATCGGACGTAACCGTAATCGCCCAGCCTCATAAGCCGATTGAACCAACGGCACACCATGTTCGCGCCGTTCCCTTGCAAATTCCGTAATAAGAATCGCATTCTTCGCCGATAAACCAACCATCATTAATAAACCGATTTGAGTGTACAAATTGATTTCCGGCATTTTTCCCGCATGAATTGCGAATAACGAAACAGCCGTGAGTGATCCGGCAACCCCAAGCGGAACCGCCATCATAATAATCAACGGCGACGCCCAACTCTCATATTGAGCCGCAAGAATTAAAAAAGCAAACAAAACTGAAATCGCAAAGAAAATGGCCGTTTGATTACCAACCTTTTTTTCCTGAAACGTAATTCCCGTCCAGTCAAAACTAAAACCGTCCGGTAATGTCCGACTCAATTCCTCCATTTTCGCAATCCCTTCACTGGTACTTCGGTCAGGACGGACAATTCCGGTAAACTGCGCACTCGGAAACATATTGTAACGAGTCAACAACTGCGGTCCCGCAATTTCCTTAACTGTCGTAAAAGCCTCCAACGGAACCATTGTACCAACATTGTTCTTAACCTTGATCCGAAGAATATCCAGAAGATTGTCCCGATATTCGCCCTTCGCCTGAACATTCACACGGTATGTCCGACCAAAAACATTGAAATCATTGACATACGCCGTCCCAAGATAGGATTGCAATGCGGCAAAAACTTCACTCAAATTAAGCCCCATTCGTTTGGCCTTGTCCCGGTCAATGTCAAGAAATAATCGCGGCGCACTTGGATTAAACGGCGTCATCGCCATCACTATCGGGTTCATATCAACCGCTTTCTGTTTCAAATCATCCATCACCGCCGCAATTGTATTCGCTCCAACACCGCGTTCATCAAGAAGAACATACGAAACACCGGTTGATAATCCAATACCCTGAATCGGCGGCGGTGTAAACATCAAAAACTCCGCTTCAGGAATCCGGTCAAGACCTTTTTGTAACCTCGCTTGAATTGCCGGAATTTTCAAACCTTCGTCCCGACGTTCCTTCCAAGCTCGAAGCGGCATAATCACCATTCCAAGATTCGATCCGCTGCCGCCAATAAACGAAAAACCGTTAATATACATCGCGGATCTAATTCCCCCGCTTTCAATGTATGTTTTTTTCTTATCCCAAAACCGTTCATAAAATTTCGTTGCAATATCTCGTTTTGCGTAATTTTCATTCCGTAAAATCGTTTGCTGCGCTCTGACCAGACGTTCAACACGGGTCAACACTTCAGAGGTACGCTCCTGCGATGCGCCTTCCGGAAGTTTCACTTCCATCATGATAACCCCCTGATCCTCGTCCGGCAAAAAACCGGACGGAAGACGTGTTACTACCATAAGCAATATGCCAATCAACCCCACCCAAAGAAGAAAAACAAGCGGAGAAATATTAATCATTGATTTAACGGTTCTCAAATAAAAATGTCCGAAACCGTCAAACACAAAGTTGAAAATTCGGAAACCAATAAACCGTTTATTTTTCGGAACCGACGGACGAAGCAAAATCGCACACAACGCCGGTGCCAGTGTTACACCGCAAATCCCCGAAATTCCAACCGAACCGGCAATCGTTAACGCAAACTGTTTATAAAGTTGTCCGACAATTCCCTGCATCATTGCGGTCGGAACAAATACCGCCATCATCACAAGAACCGTTGCAATCACCGGTCCAATTACCTGAAGCATTGATTTTTTCGCCGCCGCATGAGGATCAAGATGTTCTTCATCAATAATTCGCTGCGTATTTTCAACAACCACAATCGCATCGTCAACAACAATACCAATGACAAGAATCAAACCAAAAAGCGTCATTGTGTTAAGCGAAAATCCGAATAAATTCATAAGAAAAAATGTTCCGATAATCGACACCGGAATCGTCAGCGTTGGAATCAGTGCCGCCCGCCAATCCTGAAGGAAAATAAAAACCGTAAAAACCACAAACGCAACACAAAGAAGTAATGTTTCTATAAATTCATCAACAGTTGCCTGAATAAAATCAGTGGCGTTAAACGGAATCGCATACTCCAAACCGCTCCGTTCAAGGGATTCTTTAATGGACTCCATCGCTTCCACAACATTTTTCGAAACCTCCAACGCATTGGTACCGGCACGCGGAGCAATCGCCATACCGGTTGCCATTTTGCCGTTGTACCGCGCCCCGCCGGAATAGTCCGCAGCCCCCAATTCAATAAGCGCAACATCTTTCAAACGCAAAACACCTCCCGTAGAATCATTGCGGAGAATAATATTTTCAAACTGGGAAACTTCCTGAAGCCGTCCTAATGTTACAACAGCAAGGTTGGTTTGAATACCTTCGGGAACCGGTTCAAGACCAATTCGTCCGGCAGCAACTTGAACATTTTGTTCCTGAATTGCGGCATGAACTTCCTGAACGGAAATTCCACGCGCTGCCATAGCGTCTTCGTCAAGCCAAATACGCATACTAAATGTGCGGCGGTCAAACATCATCACTTCACCAACTCCCTTCACACGCGACAAACGGTCTTTCAAATAAAGTGAAGCGTAATTCGCAAGATATTGACCGCTTTTCGTTCCTTGTTCTTGTTGCTGTGTTCCGTTTGCCCGATTCGCATCAGCAGCCGCCAACGCACCGGAAATACCCACTCCATGAGACGTAACTCCCGATGACGACGATGATTGAGATTCAGCCGCTTCCGGTATTTTTTCAAAAAGATTAACGAAACAAATAAAATTCGTTGCCCGTTTATCAACCCGAACCCCCAAACGCCGAACTTCATCCGGCAAAAGCGGTTCCGCCGCTTTAACACGGTTCTGAACAAGAACCGATGCAATATCCGGATCCGTTCCAACTTCAAATGATACGGTAATTCGCAACGAACCGTCGCTGGTACATTGCGAATCCATGTAAATCATGTTGTCAACACCGTTGAGTTGTTCCTCAAGCGGAATCGCAACCGCATTGGCAACATCTTCCGCACTCGCCCCAGGATATGTCGCCATAATAGAAATTGTCGGCGGAACAATATCTGGAAATTGCTCGACCGGTAACGATATATACGATACCGCCCCAAGCAACGTAATGACCAAACAAACAACACATGCAAAAATCGGACGATCAATAAAAAAATGAGAAAACATGTTTGTAATTAATTAATTTAATATTGTTCACCACGTTGTCTTAAAACGCAGTAAGTTAATGAGTTTAAGTTAAAGGGGTTGTTGGGGTTAGGAAATTAAGGAATAACCGCATCGCTTCCGTTTTACGATACATTGATCTGTGATCTGTTTTTTGTTTTCTATTCTAGTTCAGCCAACAGTTGCTCCGCTGTTGGAACAGTATCAAGGTAATTAAAAAAGTCTTCAGTCAGGGGATATTTTTCGATTAGATGTTTCCGATGGTGTTTCATTTTTTCTATCAATTCGAATTCATCAACAGGGTCAGAAATCCGTATATCTTCTTCCGTAATTTCACCGCTTGCCGATTTTGCCAAAAATTTCTCCGGCGACAATGTTTTGTCAAGATGGGCGTGATATTCTTCAATTGTCTTAAACCGTTTCGCATATTCATCCCGAATACAACGTATTTCTTTTAATGGATCTATATCTTGAACTCTTGATCTAATCATTGTTTTATTCTCAAAAATTCTTCTGGAGTTAAAATTACCGGACAGGAATAGGATAACTGATTAACGATCTTAATAATTTGTTGACGTTTAATAGGATTGGCAATATGAGTCATGTTCCATGTCAATAAATAATCAATATGATGAATCATTGCAATTGAAATATGTTCAGCATCAGCAAATGAATTTTTCGATTGGGCTTTCTTCTCCATTCAGATTATTTTTCTTTGTGTTACAATTTGTTCTCGACAACATATTCCGTCATTATTTCCAAGCCGGGAATGTTTTCAAAATCTCTTGCGTTATGTGTTAACAACGGACAACCAAGAGCCAATGCTGTTGCAGCAATCCAAGCATCTTGAATTGAAATCGGTT
>JAITIZ010000309.1 GCA_031279215.1 Planctomycetaceae bacterium | reverse complement strand
AAAATAGACAATGACTGTGGCGAGTTGAGAGTAACAGTCTATTTTCTTAACGGCCACATAATTGAAATCGTCCGCAGATTACGCAGATTATTTTAAAAAAAATTTTTGAAAATAATTTTTTGTATTTTTTGTCTATTCTTCCTTTGTTTGTGTTGTTCTTTCGTACTCTCAAAAAATAATCCTGAAAATCCACGAAGATCGAATATCGGCGTAAATCGCTGGACGAAAATCTGCGTCAATCTGCGTAAATCTGCGGACCAAAATAGATAATGACTGTGGCGAGTTGAGAGTAACAGTCTATTTTCTTAACGGCCACATAATTGAAATCGTCCGCAGATTACGCAGATTATTTTAAAAAAATTTTTGAAAATAATTTTTTGTATTTTTTGTCTATTCTTCCTTTGTTTGTGTTGTTCTTTCGTACTCTCAAAAAATAATCCGTGAAAATCCACGAAGATCGAATTATCTGCGAAAATCGCTGGACGTAAATCTGCGTCAATCTGCGGATGAAAATAGACAATGACTGTTGATAGTGTCGCAAGCGGATTACTACCAAAACGGTAATCATTCCGCTTGCGACACTATCCACTATCAACTATCCACTCTCAACTACAGAAACCATACGTAGGGCGTTGCTCTACGCTATTGCCGATTGCCCCTTCGGGGCGGTTGCTGAATCTGAGACAAAAACAGGTTTGCCATAAAATACGTAATGCAAAAAAAACAACCAATTGATAACAGGATTGAGTATAGAATACTTCTAAAAACTCTAATTTAGTTTACACTTTTTTTTCGTAACTATTCAATAGAGTTTACTGTTTATTTACGGTTCTCCGTATTTTCTGCGGATAAAAATAGTTCTTTAATTTTATGGATAGTTTCATCGAGTTTAGCGCGGTCGGTAATATTTTGTTGCAGGAATTGATCGATGATTGGTTTCATTTTAATAGCGTAATCAATTTCTGGATTACTTCCGGTACGGTAGGCACCGATAGAAATTAAATCTTCGTTATCACGATACACGCCAAGTAGTTTTCGCATCAATCGTGCTGCTTTCAGATGGTCAGAGTCACAAATATCCGGCATCAACCGTGAAATACTTTCAATAGGATCAATTGCCGGATAATATCCTCGCGTACTTAATTTTCGTGACAACCAGATATGTCCGTCGAGTAATCCTCGAACAGTATCGCCAATAGGATCATTTTGGTCGTCTCCTTCGACCAAGACTGTAAAAAATGCGGTTATCGTTCCCGCAACAGAACGTCCAGCCCTTTCGACCAATTTTGGTAACATTGCAAAGACGGAAGGCGGATAACCTTTGGTTGTGGGCGGTTCTCCGGCAGCAAGCCCAATTTCACGTTGTGCCATAGCAAATCGGGTTAACGAATCCATCATGACTAACACATTTTTACCTTGATCGCGGAAATATTCTGCAATTGCCATAGCGGTCATAGGAGCACGAACTCGCATCAATGCCGGTTCATTTGATGTTGCGACAACCACAACACTTTTTTTCAAACCGTCAGTGCCTAAATCACGTTCGATAAAATCGTTTAATTCGCGTCCGCGCTCACCAATCAATCCGATAACAATAATATCTGCGTTAGTATAACGGGCAATCATACCGAGTGTTACGCTTTTTCCAACACCGGAACCGGCAAAAATACCAAGCCGTTGTCCACATCCACAAGTCAACATACCGTCAATAGCACGAATACCGGTTGCGAGAATTGTATTGATACGCGGTCGGGAACTGGCGGTTGGCGGGTTATTATCGAACAAAATTCGATCTTCAAGAACCGGTAAAGGCAAATTGTCAACCGGTTTTCCTTTGGCATTAAGAACACGTCCCAACAGATTTTTACCAACACGGAGCCATGGTAATGTTTTCGTGAGTTGAATTCGGTTACCGCGTCGAACACCGGTGATATCGCTGTACGGATATAGAATAGTGAGATCGTCTTTGAATCCAATAACTTCAGCAACAAGCGGTTCACTACCAGGTCGGTCAATTTCCGCAACACTTCCAACCGGACTAGGAAAACCCGCCGCCGCAATTGTCATTCCGTGTGTCCGAACAACCGTTCCCACAAGCCGTACCGGCATAATATTTTGAATATGATCTTCAAGATTTTTCATTATTATTTGTAATCTTTCAGCAGAATTTTTGTATGCTATCCAGTTATCAATTGGTTGTTTTTTTGAATGTTTGAAATTTGTAGTCGTCCAGATTTAAGAGGTAGGCGATCTCTTCGCTGAAGAGCTTTCACCCGCAGTTACACCCGTTAGGTTTGTTATTGTCCCCGTAAGATACTTGGTAAGATACTTGGCAAGATACTATGATCTTTTTCCTACGCCCTGAAATAGTTGATAGTGGAGAGTTGATAGTGGACAGTTAATAGTGGAGAGTACCGCATGCGGATTACTACCAAAACAGCAATAATTCCGCTTACAACAACTATTCACTATTAACTATTCACTATTAACTATTAACTAAATACGTTGTCCTTTCAGGGCGGAAGAAAATAGAATCAATCATTATCATTAGTAAAGGGTTATTAAAAGAAACTGTTACTTTTATTTGACTTCTTCGGGTTTTAGTTTGCGGTATTCAATATTACGAATATGCCCTTCACTCACCCATGTACAAACCCCAAGCGGTTGATATTGGGATGTTTCATCCCGAAGCGAGATTTTCTTTTCACCAATTTTCAGATCAATCACCAGTGTTTCTTTACGTTTACCGTCTTTAACGGGTTCGTCAATCCACACACGAATTAATGTTCCAGTTACAAAAATACGGAACCGGTACCATTGATTGTCTTTAAAACTGAAAAAAGAACTCGTCTCATTTTCCGAAGCATCCATGCCGTCAACACAACTCAAACCAATTGTTCCGCCGCCCCAACCTCCATTGATAAACGTACAACAACCCTCGCCAACCGGAAATGTTAATGCCGCAAAAAAATCATTGCCCACAGTCCGTTTGGCTTCGTAACGAATTTCATAGTTAACACGGGGAAATACTTTTTCGTATTTTACGCCGGTAATCATGGCTCCCTGACCAATCACAAGATGACCATCTTGGACCTTCACTTCACCATCACCGCCAAAAACCGGAACAGACCAATCTGTAAGCGTTTTACCATCAAAAAGCGGTTGCCATGCGTATTCCCCTTGAGAATCAACTGAGGAAAAAAAAGAAGAAATTACTAAAAATAAAATACTGTACATAGTTAATAGTTAAAGTTAATGGTTAAAGGTAATAGTTAAAGTTAATAGTTAGTAATATATCAGTGGAATAATTGTAGATCACAACCATAGCAGCCCCGTTGGGGCGGGCTATAATCCTAACACCCCTAGCGGGACTAATATAAAAAATAAAAATTCCACTGATATATTACAATAGTTAAAGTTGATAATGAATAATTATACTTTACACAGTAAAAAATGATCCGTTTTTAATTGTGTAAAATATAATCGTTGATAGTTAATCGTGGTCGTGAATAACAAATAAATACATTAAATACGTTGCGGAAAATAACACGCTTGCGAAACAATTCATGACTCATTATTTCATGATTCATTATTTCATGATTCATTATTCACGATTCATTATTCACGGTTGTCAATCTTGCGCAATAATATCAGTTGGATCATCAATGGTTTCTTCAATTTGTATTGCGGTATAACCTTTATAAGTTCCTGGTCGTCCCCAATATTTGGGAATTCCCTTAACACTGATTAGAAGCGGCGTATTAACATTTTTTTGTGTACAAATAATATCTCCAACTCTTAATTGCAACAGTTCGTGCATTTTAATTTTGGCGTCTGCCAATTTAACTTTGATTGGTACATGGACATTACGAATTGATTTACTGATTTTTTTAATAGATTGCGGAGTTGCCTGTTTTTTATTGTAAGTAGTCCAGGCATTGGTGTTTAACTTGCCGGAAATCCGTTCAAATGAATTATACGGAATACACAGATTGATAGTTCCCCGAACTTCTGTCAACGCCACCTCAAAACAAAGCAACACCACTACCTCATTGGGCGGAACAATCTGAATCAATTGCGGATTACTTTCCGTTTGGATCACTTCAAAATCCAATTCCATCACATTTTCCCAAGCGTGTTTCAACTCCCGGAGAAATAATTTCGTAATCCGTAACACAAGACGTTGCTCAATATCGGTCAATGGACGGCGGGTTACCAATGTTCCCTCACGACCTCCTCCAAGCAACCGATCAATCATTGGATAAATAATAGACGGATTAATGTCAAGAATCAGATTACCTTCAAGCGGTTCTGCTCGGAGCAGATTGAAACAAGTCGGATTGTCAAGACCAAAAATAAATTCACTGTACGCTAATTGATCCACACTCGTCAACTTAACATCAATCACCGTCCGCAACATCGCAGAAAGTCCGGCAGCAAATTTACGGCCAAAACCTTCGTGCATGGTTTGAAGTGTTTTCATTTGGTCCCGATTAACACGTTCAGGACTTTTGAAGTTGACGGGACCTATCTTTTCCTGGTGAACCCAACTAGAACTAGAAGAAATCGGCGAAGAAGTGTTACGCCCCAATAACCCCATTCCTGAAGCAATCGGCGCACTTTTTCCACTAACCGTTGCAACGGGTTTCGTGTCTTTTTTCTCCGACATCGACATGATGTTCAAGAGATTTTCAACTTCTTCCTGTGAAAGTACTTCCCCAGCCACCTTATTTAGTTAATAGTTAATAGTTAATAGTTAATAGTTAATAGTTGAGAGTTAATAGTTGAGAGTGGATAGTTGAGAGCGGATAGTGGATAGTTGTGCAAATATTATATTTTCTGTAATGGTAATTGGCGTCAAAATATTATTAACAGTTCCTGATTTACTATCCACTATCCACTCTCAACTCTCCACTATTTAATATTTGTTGTTTTTCCGGCGGCGATGTGTGCGTTTTTTGCGGCTTCATGACAAAGCGGGCTTTCCGGACACAGTTTGCCAAGATCACGAAATGCAATAAACGCCGTTTCATATTCATTTTTCCGAAGTGAAAGTTCACCTTTCAGATAAAGCGCACGATCTAATATAACAATATCGGGAGGATGTTGCAAGAGTTTTTGTAAATAAATCTCTGCTTGGGCGTAATCCTTTTTTTTGTACGCTTCATAGGCGAGTGTCCAGGCAGCGTGTGACCAATGTTCACCGGCTTGGTAATTTCGGTAAATCCGTATCAGATAAGTTGTTGCCTTGCGTCCGTTTCCGTTCTGTAAATCATCCAACGCCAGAAAATACAACGCTCCGTCAATATGTTTACTGTTCGGAAAATGATCCGCCAACAATTGAAAATAATCAACCGATTTAATCGTATCACCATAAGAATCATAATAAATCCCAAGAAACCAAAGCGCATCTTGGTATTGCGGCGATGACGAAAATCCGTCAACTATTTTCTCAAGTAATATGACGGCTTCTCGTTCCTTACCAAGTTGATAGACGGCTTTACTCCGAAGTAGTAAGGCTTCGGCAAAAATAGACTCTTCCGGTTTTTGAGCGATAAGATCAAGAAGTTTACTATCAACCTGTTCATATCGTTTTGTTTTGTAAAGTGAATTACAATCACGGATTATTTTACGTTGTTCCGATTCGGAGAGGAGCGGTTGAGCGGTTATTCCTGTTCCTGATGTTCCCAATGCGTTGGGATTTTTTACCAGTTCGGTTAATTGGTCACGAGTTTCCTGAAACAGATTTTTCTGAACCGTGTCCGACAATCTCACTCGTGTTGACAATGCGGAAAATATAGCGTTTGCCTGTTCAATGTCCCCTAATTGAGCTTTTGACAACGCAAGAAGTGAACAGGCTTTGACAAGAGTTATTTCATTCAGTGTCCCTTCTGCTCCGGTTACATTATAATTAATGTAATATTGTTTGGGTGTTGTCCACTGGTTATATTGTGTTGCAAGAATTTGTTCCAACTGCTGTGCCGCTGCGGAATAATTTTTCTGATCATAAAATTGTGAAGCACGCCAGAAGCGGTCTAAATCAGTTCCTTGTGTTGTTGGAGATTGTTGTCGTTCCGAAAAACGTCCGCTGCCGTTATTTGATGTCCATTGCCCTGTATTTGTACTTCCGTTTTGAGTTCCTTGCCCTCCCGAACCCCGTTGCCCATTCGGAGTCCACTGTCCTCGTCCTCCCGAACTCTGTCCTTTTGAGAGACTGCCTGCCGGATTCCGTCCGGACCAAGAACCGCTGGGAAATGGATTTTGTGATGTTTTGGAAGAATCCGTTGTTCCTGCTAATTGATTGGTTGTTTCCGTAACAATAGCATAGAGTTCCGAATGTCCGAGCAATACCGCTTGATTTTGCATTTCCCGAACAATTGCGTTTGCCCGAACCGAATCTCCATTTTTTGCATAAGCCTGCGCCAACAAAGAGCAGGCTTTCATAAACGATTCGTCATTCAATTTCTGAACACCGGATTGCGGCGGTTGAGTCAGATAATTGAACATGACTTGTCCGGTTAAGGTGTTGTATTGAGGTAAAAGGAAAGATTCCAAGGTAAAAATTGTTTGTTGCCAATTGCGTTGTTCAAACAAAAACACTGATTTCAAGAGTGCTACTTCGTCTCGATAAACCGGATTGTTTGCCCGTTCTATTTCCGCCAACAAATTTTGTGCCTGCTGAATTTGTTTCAACCCGTAAAGACAACGGACTTTGACCAGATTGTCATCGAATGTCAAGGGCGAAATTTGGGAAAACAGTTGTAAGGCTTCGTTGTAATTACCAAGTCCTCCCTTACACCGCGCCAAGACTCGCATCGAATCCGTATAATACTGACTTTTTGCCCAACGTTTTTGAAATTCGGAGAGAATAGCGATTGCCTCTTGAAAGTTACCGCGTTCAAATAATGTTACGCCCCATTGATATGTTGCCGTTTCAACAACAAGCGGTTCGGAACTATTCATTAACTGCTGAAAAATTGCGTTTGCTTCGGTGATATTTCCGAGTTGATTTTTTGCCCACGCCAACCCGATTTTGTTTTCAAGACTTTTGGCTCCGTTCGGAAACATGCGGTCACATTGACCAAAATACCATTCCGCTTCTTCGGCTGCGTTCTCCGTAGTGCTATTTCGCATGGCAATATCGCCAAGATAATACAACACGTATTGTAAATTGTTATCGTGAGGCAGTTTTTCAACAAATTCCTCCAACCGCGGTTTCGCAATATTAAACAACCCTTGCAAATAAGGAATATCAGCTAAACGAAACAAAGCCGCTTTTGCAAAAGAGTTATCCAAACCGGATGCGGTAAGCCGTTGATAATAATTTTCGGCTAAAACATACTGTTTGAGATACAAGAGTGATTCTGCCAGATAATAAGTTGCTTCGGTAGTTTGGGCGTGGTTTGGGTATTGGGCAATAAAAGCGTCGAATGCGGTTCGGGCTTGCTCATACTGTTTGAGGTCAAACAACGATTTTGCTGCTGTAAAACGATTAGCGGCATCGTCTCCCCAAACAGTTGAACTGCCCAAAGTTAAGAGAATTAAAACTATCCCGTTTATCGCCAAGAACTTAAAATAATTCATTGTCGTACCCGAATTCTTTATTTAATACACACTATCAATACACATTGTCGGTTCACACTATCGGCATACGCTGGAAATTTTATAGTGTTTCCGGTTCCTTATAAATTATAGTGTTTCCGGTTCCTTATAAAATAGAGCGAACACAATATACAAAAATTTCAAATTTTCTCCAATACGAATTTTTGAATTTTTTTAGGGTATGATTTTGTCAGTGGATAATGTAGATTTTTGCGGGTAAATAAAAACAGACGATATCCTTCGCGGAAGGTTATCGCTGATAGTGATGGTGTTACGTACAATTCAAGTGTTGCGGTGTTTTGAGTTTTGACAAAACACCGCAACTTTGTATTTTTAATCGCTTGACGTTGAAAGACTAATTACCAATTACCAATTGATAATAGAGTTACCGATTGATAATAGAGTTAGGGACAACTTATTGCGCGGCAGCCAAACGGGGATTGAGAATAAGTCGTTGAAGATGTTTTGTTCTTCGAATGGCTCGAAGTTTGGCACGGCGTTTGATTTCACTTGGCTTCTCAAAATGTTCACGTCGTCTCATTTCTTTTTTAATTCCGCTCCGTTCAATTAATTTACGAAAACGTCGAACGGCATCCTGAATTGTTTCTTTTTCCCGAAGTGTTAGTTTGACCACGAATTTTCCCTTTCTTAATGAATGTGACAAATATTGACAAAGAGTTATCAGGCTCTTCACAAAAACTTTACGAAATATTTTATCGGAAGAAATTAAATCGTCTAGTAGCCGCAAACAACGTTTTGAATTTTTCCTTAATGTTCACGGACTGGTTGTTAATTTAGGTAGATTGGGGCAATCAAAATTGGGAAGTTATGGTATTCTTTGGGGTGAGCCTCTTATTCTGTATACTGGTATCCCGTAATAAAAAGGTCTTTTTGTAATATATCATGTAATATATCATGTAATATAGTCAGTGGAATTTTTATTTTGTGATCACTCTCACGGGGTAAATCCAGTCGTTAACGGCGGGGTGTTTGCCCCGTACTGTTGAATTTTTGGCGTCATCAAACGCGGCGGTACCCCCCGCCGTGAACTTGGTTATTAGAAAGTCCCTACCGAATCATTACAAATCAACAAATAATACCGCCAAATGGAGTTCTCCAATTAACAATTGGAGAACTCCATAATAGTTGATAGTGGAGAGTTGATAGTGGAGAGTGGAGAGTGTCGCAAACGGATTACTACCTAAACGGCAATAACTCCGCATGCGACGCTATTAACGATGGAAGTTCCCCCCTTGCCGAGAGTGAATTTCACAAGATAATACTTGCTCTGGTTTTTAGTCCGATTATTTTTTCTTAACGTTTAAAGGCTTAAATCAAGGAGAAAACTGTGTACGAATCTGTTGCTGTTGTTGGAGCCACTGGAGCTGTGGGAACCATCATACGTGAACTCTTGGAAAAACGGAACTTCCCGTTCAAAACAATTAAATTCCTCGCTTCAAAACGTAGTGCCGGTAAAAATATCAAATTTCAAGGCAAAATATACCCTATCGAAGAACTAGTACCGGATTCTTTTGTCGGCGTTCAACTTACAATTGCAAGCACTCCAGACGAAACCGCACGTGATTTCATACCGGAAGCAGTTAAACGCGGAACACTTGTTATTGATGAAAGCGGGTATTGGCGGATGGACTCGGATGTTCCGCTTGTTATCCCTGAAGTCAATGCCGCTAGTTGCAAAAATGCGAAAAAAGGAATCATTTCAAGTCCCAATTGTTCCACAACACAATTAGTTGTTGCTGTTAAACCGTTGCATGATTTTGGTAAAGTTAAGCGAATTGTTGTTAGCACCTACCAAGCTGTTAGCGGCGCAGGACTGGTCGGAACACGCGATCTGGAAGCCGGAACACGCGCAACATTAGAAGGTAAAAATTATCAGTACGAATGTTTTCCCTACCCAATTGCCTTCAACTGTATTCCGCAAATCGGTTCTGTTAAAGAAAAAGGTTACACCTCCGAAGAGTTAAAACTTTTGTATGAAACACGAAAAATTCTTGGTGATGATTCGATTCAGGTTTGTCCTACCGCGGTTCGTGTTCCGGTTGCCAACTGTCATTGCGAAAGTATTCTGGTTGAAACAGAAAAGAAAATTACTGTTGAAAAAGCCCGAGAACTTTTTGCCGGTATGAATGGAATAGTTGTTATGGATGATGTTGCGAAAAAAGAATATCCGTTACCTAGTTTTTGTACCGGCCGGGATGAAGTGTTCGTTGGCCGGATTCGGGAAGACCTATCACAAGAAAACGGTCTTGCGTTTTGGTGTGTTAGCGATAATCTCCGCAAAGGCGCAGCAACAAACGCCGTACAAATCGCCGAATATCTCCAACAACAAAATTCGTAAAATCTAAAAGGGAACTTCTAAAAATTCATTTTTTAACCACAGAAAACGCAGAAGATCACAGAGAAATAATTTGTTGTATATTACCGCAATTCACTCGCAGCATGATTCCTAATTTTTATAGCATTTCTCGGTATTTTCTATATTCAAAAAAATTCTCTCTGTGAATTTTGTGTGAATTTTGTATTCTCTGCGGTTCATAAAAGGTTCATAAAAATAGACAATAAAAATTTCGATCTTGACGTTTTTGTTGTAAATTGTTAGGATTCGCAACCTTTTATTGTAATTAACAGTGAACTGTTGGTAATTTCAATAGGTAATGGTTTTATAATCTTATAATTCAACAAGGAATCGGAATAGGCAATGGAACACGAAGTCATCACATTTTTGAACCAACTTGCAACGGTTCAGGAGAAAATTCTGGACGTTTTGAAAAAAAAACAATCTCTTTTGGTAAAACCGGATAAAGAAGCTCTTGCAACAATAACTGCTGAAGAGGAACAGACTCTGATGTTGTTGCAACAATCATTGGATCATCGGGAAAAGATTTTGGAATTTGCCAAAGAACAAGGATATAAAGTTGATTCGATTCGGATGCTTTGTGAGCAGATTTTCCCGAAACCCAACGAATGGCGATTACTTATCAACGCTGCTCAAAACCGTAACCAGCAAATTCGTTATCTTGCATTGGCGAATTGGACGGTTTCGCAGAAGTCATTGATTCATCTTACTCAGATTCTTGAAATTATTGAGACACGCGGTCAAGGTAAAACCACTTACAAACCGCAAAAAGGGAAAGAAATTCAATCTTCCGGTGGTGGTTTTGTTGACCGTGTTGCGTAATGTAACAGCATTCGTAACGCATTCATGCCGCTCTGTAATTGACCAATACCAATCAGATTTTCTTGTTGGCAGCATTCATTCGCATCACCAACAACTTCTGTCAGCAACATCGTGTCAACATTCGTCAGATAAAAAAAATAGCGTATTTCAGGGTTATAGGCGTTTTTTTTCGCGTGTACGGAAAAAACGTCTGAAGTCGGTAAGAAAATCACTGCCGGTCTCAATTTTTAATTGATCCACATGACAACGTTTAAGAGTTTCGGTAATTCTGTTTTGACCGGAAGAAAGTTGTTGCATCAGTATTTGGCGAATACCCGGATTGGCCGTATCAACTTCAAGTAATTCTCCCGTTTCAGCATCCCGTAACATGATTAACCCAACATTAGGAAATTCGCGTTCACGCGGGTCCGAAAACGTTAAAGCAATTAAATCGTGTTTCCGAACACAAATAGAAAGAGATTGCTCTTGTTCCCCTGCTAAAGAAACTTGTCGGGAAGTCTGGAACGAATGAAACAAAATATTTTTTTCGACTCGGCTACTGCCTACCAAAAAATTACTAACCTTGTCCGATCCACTCCAATCACTATCCTCCCCAAAATTTCCCTTTATGGCTCCGGTTAACTCTGGAACAAGGAAATCACTAAGCAAAAATACAACCGCACGGCGTTTCTGAACACGGTTGACATAATCAAGAACAGCTTTGATATTCGTTTGTCGAGCAGACGGCTCAACCGCTAACAATTCCCGTATCAAATGTAATACATTCGCTTTACCTTTTCGAGGACGATAATAATCAATTACCTGATCCGCAAAAGTAATAAGCCCTACTTTATCATTATTTTTCAAAGCGGAAAACATGAGAGTTGCGGCTATTTCGACGGTGGTTTCGAGTTTTGAGCGGGTTGATCCGAAAATACCGGAAGCAGAAACATCCACAAGGAATAAAATTGTTAATTCCCGCTCTTCAACAAAATGTTTGATAAAAGGTTTACCCGCACGGGCTGTAACATTCCAGTCAATTGATCGAATATCATCACCGGGTTGGTACTCGCGAACCTCGCTAAATTCCATGCCGCGCCCGCGAAACACACTTTTATACTGACCCGCAAAAAGATCGTTCACTGTTCGGTTGGCAACAATTTCAATCCGGCGCACCTTTTTTAACATCTCAGTCGTATCCGACATTCTCTACACTCCTAAAAGTATGCCTAAAAAAATATCCTAAAAATAAGAAAAAAAGTCAAAATCCACGCAAAACAATTTCAAATTGACAACAATCAGAAAAACACCGACAAAATAAAAACGGAGTTAGAAAATAATGATAACAATTAACGTAATCCGTTATGCCGACGGAAGAACAATTTATAATTGCAAAAATCCCGCATATCCGCCAACAAATCCAAAGCTTGGTCTGGAAGGCAATACGGTTTATTGGAATGAACGAACCCGGGAAACAAAAGTTGTTCTTCCAAGACAACAGGACGAATATTTTTCTCAAACCTCCACAAAATCCAATCCTTATCATTTTCAGGATTTGCCGACAACACAGGAAAAATTACCGGCAAGTACCGCACTCTCACAATCAAAGGATTTGTATGGCAGAGTTGCTCCAGTAACACTAGAACAAGGAAAAACTCCACTCAATGTTTCCCGTTATTCGACAGCAACAAATATAGTTACTCGTGTACCAACTCCTATTGCCAAACTGTCCTGTACCGCCAATAAAATCGCAACATCAATTCAATATTCAACAAACCAATATCAATCACAATCATCTTATTCATTACCATTTAATTATTGAAATTTCGATACTTTTTTTGTTGTGCGGAGTTCGGAATAAATTTTATATCCGATAACATCATTACATAAATCCGTCTGATTAGAAAGTCATATAATTAATTTTCGGCATAAATTGAGTATAATTGATACAAATGGACTCTTATTTTAATTTTTTTGTGATTTTTTACGTCTAGGGATTTGACGAAATCCACTTTAGATACCATGATTATTTATGAAAGAGTTGTAAAGTTTACAACAATATTCTTTCTTTGTCCATGTTTTTCAAAAAAATCACCGATTATAGAATGTTTTTCATAAGAAACCGGTTTAGCTGTTACAGGAAGTTTTGCCAACAGGAAGGAATGAACCATGTTAGTACTCTCCAGAAAAATAGACGAAAGTGTTGTTATTAACGATAATATAACAGTCGTCGTTGTCGAAATACATGGAGACAAAGTTCGTCTTGGTATTGAAGCACCTAAAGATATTATTATTCATCGTAAAGAAGTTTATGATGCAATTCAGGGAACCACTCCGCCTTCTCATAAAAATGTTAAAATTCCGGTACGTTGATGATTGGTCGGAATAAGAAAATCATTTGAATTTGTGTGTAATGATTCCGTAGAATTTTCGTAAAAAGGGTGATTTTTGAATTAAAATCAAGGTAACAGGGTAACAATTTCGGTTTGAATAAAATAAAAAACGCCGTAGTATAAGGTGATATTCTACGGCGTTTTTTATGATTTTTAACGTATCAAGTTTTAATCCCACCACCATTGACCTGGTTGGAGTTCGAGTTTGACGTTGTTACGAACTTTGGTAATTTGTTCTTTCTCTTCGATTTTCGCATTACCGGAACGTAATGCGGTTTGCGGTTCGATCTCAACACCGCCGCCAATTGGAGCCATAAATACCCCTTTACGTACCACAGAACCAACAACCGGTTCTACTCGTGATGGTGCATTGAATGTCTGAACCGCATATTTTTCTTCATTGCCCAAAAATTCTATTGACCAACCGGCTTTTCCGTAAAAATCTTCTTTCTGAATGTGAGCCGCACAAACAAGCATGTCAACAAAATTACGAAGTTGGGCAAAAACCAATGATTTTTGTGCTAACTTGGCATATTCTGCGGTGAATGATTCGGAGAAAATTTTACTGGCTTTATCGATTTTTCCTTTTTGAACAATTCGTTCACCGGTTGCGGTAACGACTTCGTCTTCGGCAACAAGTTTAACACCGGAACCGATCAATTCCATACCGGTTCGGTCTTCGGTTAAGAGAACCGATTGGTAATCCGGTACAAAAAACCAACGGAAAAGCGCATTTTTATTGGCTGGTTGGGCGTTGGCAATAAATGTATCAATTCGTACTCCGCGCGGAACCGATTCAACACCAATACCGATTTGTTTCATTCGGTAGTCCGCCGCAACCATGACACCGGCAGCGTGTGTTGATGCGGGAATCCCATCCACCCGAATCGTTTGCAATCCAAGACTTTCACGCAACCCGCGAACAAAAGCTTCACGCCGGCCAGGACCGTCATAACGGCCAAATGATTGTTGAAATTGTTGTAATCGGGCGTTGCCTTCTTCGGTCGGATCAATGGAACAACCAACAACTGCGGTTGCTTCTTTACCAGGAGCGTAAGCCCGAAGAGCAACAACCAAATCTTGAAGTTCACAAACCGGACGATGGGTGGTCGTTCCCATCATAACGCCTTCATAACCCGGATACCAACCCTCCGCCGGCCCCGCAATGACAATATCTTTCGATTCGGGGAAATAGAATACGTAACGAATCCGTTGAAGACCGGCAAGATATTTCATCTCTTCCGTAACAACACCGTTTCCGTCAATCAACGCTTTTTCAAGACGGTTCAACGAAAGATACCGAATCAAACTTTTTTCCTGAACATTTTTCGGTAATTGGGAATATGATGCCCTTGCCGAAATCAGATATTGTTCATTAACCCGACCATAATCAAGCGTGTAATCACGGCGGACAACTCCCGCCGCATCAATCCGAACACCGGAATAATTTGAATACGGATTAGAGTCTTCACTGCTGCTGCTACTGGTCTGCGCCGGCAACACTTCCGTCAAGGCTGCCGCAAAAGCCCAAACAAGGAGAAGCGTCAATAGTGTTGTTGTAAATTTTCTAAAATGCATTTTAACATCTCCATTTTTTTTGCAATAATTGTTGGCTCCTTAACGTAAACGGAAACCTGTAATATAAAAAAAACCTTTTTGTTTCATTAGGAAAATATATCCTATTGTCTATGAATTGACGGACATTTTTTTACAAAAGATCGGGAAATGGAGCATAATTTTCCCGATTTTATGATCAAAAGAGATCAGCAACCATGTTTTTCGAGTTTTTCTCTTAGCACATCTTGTGTGAAGGGTTTGACGAGGTAATCGGTAACACCGGCTTGAATTGCTTCGAGTACGCGGCTTTTTTCTGCTTCTGTTGTTACCATGATTACGGGAATTTTTGTATCTTGTGCCCGAATTGCTTTGAGTACTTCCAAACCGGTCATACCGGGCATATTCCAATCGGTCAGTACCATATCAAATTTACCGGGGGCAAAAATTGCGATGGCTTCCGAACCATCCGCCGCCTCAGCAACATCTTTAACGCCAACAGCTTGCAATGAACGCAGAATAATTTTCCGCATTGTACTGGAATCGTCAGCGACAAGAACACGTGTCATAATTTCACCTCATTAAGGATATTTTGGGTTAAAAAATCAATTATAATGGACCGGTTTATTACTTTATTCATATTCCGGTTTTAACTTAATACTTGAGTCAGTTCTTTTCTAATTTGGCTTTCAATTGTGTCTTTCATCAAAATAGCGGCAACAGGTAAATCAATGGAAATCATAACGGAATCAACAAGGGATTGAATGGAACCGGTTAATGAAAAACCATATACTTTGAAAGCAAATTCCATGGAATGGGGATTGAGCCAGGTTTCCGTCAAATCGGTAACTGTATAGGTATGCTGTTGTTTAACTTCCGCATGTTTTTGTTTCAAGCGTTCCGTTGCTTTTTCCTGACCGAGTTGATGCGAGACTGTAATTTTCATTAAGGGCATAATCATTGGATCGGCGTTTAAGGCACCATAAGTTAAATGTTAAGGATTTTTGTTTTGAGTTCAGAAATCAAGTGAACTGCCTGACCAATTTCTTCTTTTTGCCGTTGCGGTTCTTCGGGGATTTCTCGTTCGATGGTTAAGGGACCATGATAACCGATTTCGTGAAGTGTTTGAAGAAACAATTCGGCGTTGACTTGGCCGGTTCCGAATGGAACTTCGCGCCCCCAATCGATACCTGGGGTACCGGTTGTTGCTAGGGCATCTTTGCAATGCACTCCCCGAACATAATGTCCTACGGTTTTCAATGCTCCAATTGGATCACCGATTCCGTAAAGAATCAGGTTTGCCGGATCGAAATTGATGAAGAGGTTTTTCTGTTGAACATCATTTATAAAGGCAAGAAGTGAATCGACAGATTCTTGACCGGTTTCCAGATGCAATGTTTGATTATTTTTTGCGAGGTGATCACAGAGGTTACGAATTGTTTCAACAACTTCTTTATAGTCTGGTGAAGTTTGGTCGTGTGGGACAAAACCGATATGGGAACCGATTGCGGTTACGCCGAGTAATTTTGCGAAATCGGATATTTCGAATGCTTCTTTCAATCTTGCGGATCGTGTTATTTTTGGAACGAAGCCGACGGTTTGGGCGGTAATTTCGATGGTTTCATAACTTTCGCCTTCAAAACCGAGAAAGACGGTTGTAATCGTAATTCCATAATCGGAGAGTTGTTTTGTGAAGACGGCGGCATTCTCTGGTGTACGGCTTGATTTGTGTGGGGCGTGAAGTTGAATTGTTTTGATGCCGAGATCACGAACAACTTCCAATTTGACACCAAGACCGGCATCAATACTCGCAAAAACTCCAATGGGCCAATGTTGCATGATTTTATTTTTTGATGAAATTAAAGGAATAAAAGTAATTTAATTAAGGTAACTTCTAAAAAGTAATATTAGGAGGAACGCAGGCGTCTCGCCTGCCCTGTTTTTTTACAAAAAACGCCTAAAAATGCGGTCGAGACGACCGCGTTCCTTCTAACAATAAAT
>JAITIZ010000148.1 GCA_031279215.1 Planctomycetaceae bacterium | reverse complement strand
GCACTTTCCACTATCAACTCTCCACTACAGTATGTTGCCCTTTCAGGGCGTTGGGATTGGGAGGGGGAACTTAAACCCACCCCGTTGGGGCAGGCTATAATACTAACGCCCCTATCGGGGCTAATATAAAAAATAAAAATTCCACTGATAGATTACAAAAATAATTATTTCACAGATAGATTCCCTTTATTTTTTTGAGCGAAATCATCCATGAAATTGCAAAGAGTTACCACCCCTTCTCTGGGCATGGCGTTGTAAATGGACGCCCGTAACCCTCCAACACTTCGGTGTCCGCCAAGTGTTGTCAGCCCAACCTTTTTCGCTTCCTCCTGAAATTTTTTATCCAGCTCCTCAGACGGCAACCGGAAGGGAACATTCATAATCGAACGGCAGGCCTTGTCAGCATGACCTTGATAAAAACCATTCGAATGATCAATAACTTCATAAAGTAATGCCGCTTTTTCTTTATTGATTGCGTACATTTTGTCGAGACCGCCAATGTCATGGAGCAGCCATTCCGTTACCAGTTTAACTATGTAAATGGCAAAACAAGGCGGCGTATTGAGCATGGACTTGGCTTCGGCAATTTTTTTGTAACTGAGCAAAGACGGTATCCGATCACCAGAATATTCCAATAAATCGTCGCGGATAATAACAACCGTAACACCAGCAGGCCCCGCATTCTTTTGTGCACATGCATACAAAAGACCAAATCTTGAAATATCAACCGGTTTGCAAAAAAAATCCGATGAAGAATCACAAATAAGCGGTATCTCTCCCGTATTCGGGTATTCCTGATACTGAATCCCTTCGATTGTCTCGTTGGAACAAATATAAACATACGCCGCATCCGGTTCAAATAGAAGTTCGTGAGCGGCAGGTTTTCGTTTGTACAAAAGATTTTTACCATCCCAAACGGTTTTGGTATTACCGAGCAGGTTGGCTTCGGAAGACGCCTTTTTACTCCACGAACCACTAATAACATAGTTCGCCGACCTTCCATTGAGAAGATTGACCGGAATCATGGCAAACTGAAGCAATGCCCCGCCTTGCAAAAAAAGAACACGGTAATTATTGGGAATATTCAGTAACGTCCGAATATTGGTTTCGGCACCTTCGATGATTGGTTCGAATGCTTTAGAACGGTGCGAAATCTCCATGACTGAAGCTCCAACCCCAGGTAAACAAAGCAATTCTTCCTGAGCTTTTTTGAGAACCGGAAACGGCAAAACAGCAGGACCCGCAGAAAAATTATACACACGATCAGAAACAGACATAAAACGTAAATTCCTTTATAATAAAACGGTTATCGCCAAAAATTGTCAAAACAACCCCCAATTTTAACACCCTTTCCCAAAAAAGAAAGCCCTGATTTAGTGGATAGTTGAGAGTGGATAGTGGATAGTGTCGCAAGCGGATTACTACCCAAACGGCAATAATTCCGCTTGCGACACTCTCAACTCTCAACTCTCAACTCTCAACTCTCAACTATCCACTCTCAACTATCCACTAAATTGGTCTTTTCTGATTTTCCGGTTTTTGCTATGATGCCCCCATTCATTCTAATATCAACATAGCACAAGATCATCACAAGATCATTAAGTTCTTAAAAAAACGGCGGTTAATAGAAATCCGTTTTATCGTTTGGTTTACAATATTTCAATTTACAAATCGCCGCACACATTAGAATTAGGTAACTAAAAAAGGAGAATATTAAATGACATTACTGATTCCGTCTCAAGAAATTACGGAAACATTTGACCGTAATAGGTTTCATGAACTTCGATCTTTGACAAACCAATCCAACCATCTTGGATTTCTTTTACATCATAATTCGCCCTGTTATGCTGAATGGGATTTTCTTGAAAAAGTTCATGAGTTTGTTCAGGAGCAAAACGGACAATTTATTTCGTTGGATATTCAGGATTTTGGCGAGGCGACATTGCCGGGCGTATTTTGTTCGGCGTTAGAATATTCACAATCAGAGCGAACTTTCCGCATTAACCTGCCGATGATCTTGAAAAATAACCCCAAAACCGATTCCCCATTCATTAACCGCGCAATCCTTTGGCAACGGCTTTGTGATCGTATTCTCGAAGATGAAAACAGAGAACGACCAACTATTGTGGTACTCGAAAACTTCGATTACGCAACCCCAAAAATACAACACGATACCTCAAGATTAATTCGATTTCATATCACTCATCAGATTTCACGAATATTTGTTCTTACGTTACATCAAGATCGGGTTCATTTTTTGGCAAGGGAATTGCGGGACTTGGCGGACGTGTCCATCGAAATGGACTCCTAAAATAAACCAATAAAATAAACCAATAAAATTATTTCACTGATAGATTCCCATTTGTTTTAGTTTAAAGAATCAAAAATGAATACATCAAAAACAGAAAACCGCCAACAAACAATGAAAATTTTAAGAATCTTTATTTTTTTGGGATTTGTTATTTTGCTGATTTTCGGGTGCCGCGGTACCCAAGCACGGTTGATGCGGAGCGGAGAATCCGACAACATCGGCAGTGATCGAGCCGGCGCCGAAGTCTATAATCCCATGGTTCGGGAATCCGTCGGCAAACTTCTTGCTCGTGCCGCCAACGACCCAACAATTCAACAAGTTACTTTCAATAACAGTGTTATGCAAGTTCCATTAAAACGGAAAGTTTGTTTTATCAGTTTGGAAAATGCCAGTGTCGAAGAACTTGGCGATTTCAAAGAGCATATCAAAACGGCAATTCTTGAAAAAGTTTCAGAATCCGACCAATTTGAAATTGTAAGTGATCGAGCCGTAACAGCAGGGCTTCGTACACTTAGTTTACGACCGGATGCTTTGTTTATTGAAGAAAATATGCGGATGTTTATCGGAGCAATGGGACGAGACGGAACACCGGTTGATTATTTACTTTTTGCGAAAATCACTTCGGGAACAACCGAAATCAATCGCGATATGCAACGAGATTACAAATTGTCTCTCGAACTGGTCAATACCCAAACTTTCACGCAAATTATCGAATCAATGCCCATGAGAAAAGAATACAACCGCTCCGTCAAAGGAAAAATCGGAAACTGGTTCAAAAAATAAACGTAAATTATTCAGGGGATTTTGTAATCTATTCGTGGAATTTGTAATATTTTACACGGTTCGTTATTTAATGATAATCTCGCCCTTGCAGGGCTTTGAGAAAGTGGGAGAACTCTTGATCCGGCGGTTGCGCTTCGCTTAACCGCCGGTTATGCACTTCACACCCCTAGCGGGGTTAAGAGCAAAAAACAAAAATTTCCACAGAATAGATTCCAAAAAATATATTGATGATTTGCTGCTTGACATTTTCACCTTTATGAGGGAAAATCTCTCTTTCGGTAATTTTGATTTTTATTGGTTCTCAAAATCAATGTTGGGATAGAGGTTAATGTTTCATGAGTTATGACACGGTTATTATTGGTGCGGGAATGTCCGGTCTTGCTGCCGGAATCAGGTTGGCTCATTACAATCAGCGAGTCTGTATTCTCGAACAACATTACGCTGTTGGCGGGCTCAATTCGTTTTACCGCCAACGCGGTCGAACTCTGGATGTGGGACTTCATGCCTTGACCAATTACGTTCCCAAAGGAACAAAATCCGGTCCCTTATCACGGCTCTTACGGCATCTCCGATTAACATGGGACGAACTCGCTCTAGTACCGCAAATCGGTTCAACAATCGTATTCCCCAATATCCGACTCAATTTTAATAATCATTTCGAATTATTTGTTTCCGAAGTACGAAAATATTTTCCCAAACAGGTTGATGGTTTAATGCGGTTGGTGAATGAACTGATTGATTATGACCAACTTGGTATTGGAGTTTCCGGCGGTTCGGCACGGGCATTCGCGGCTCGGCATATTTCCGATCCGCTGCTCATCGAAATGATTTTCTGTCCGCTCCTCTATTACGGAGGAGCACGCGAACGCGATATGGAATTCGGACAATTTTGTATTATGTTCCGTTCCATTTTTCTTGAAGGTTTTGCCCGCCCATTCGATGGTGTACGTCTTATTTTGAAAAAACTATTGAATAAATTCAAAATGTTGGGCGGAGAATTACGGTTGCGAACCGGTGTTCAGAAGATTTTTTCACGCAAAGGACGTGTTGATAAAATCCGTTTAAGCGACGGTTCGGAGGTTGAAACCAAAAATGTCCTTTCTTCGGCAGGCTGGCTCGAAACAATGCAGCTCTGCGATTGCCAAACCGCAGAAGAACAAAGCCGGCAACTCGGAACAGGACAACTCGGATTTATTGAAACTATTAGCGTTCTGGATAAAGAACCCAAACTTTTAGGACATAACCGAACAATTGTATTTTTCAATGATTCGGATCGTTTCTCTTATGAAAAACCGGCAGCTCCGGTTGATCTTCGAAGCGGAGTTATCTGTTCGCCCAATAATTTTGATTACGCCGAATCATTGGGCGAAGGGATTATCCGAATCACAGCTCTTGCCAATTTCGACCAATGGAAAAATCTTGAACCGGAGGAATATCGGCACCAAAAACATCTCTGGTACGAAAATATTCTGACATCAGCAATTCGATTTATCCCTGACTTCCGGCAACATGTTATCGATACAGACATGTTCACTCCATTAACAATCCGCCGTTTCACCCGCAAAGAAAATGGAGCTATTTACGGTGCCCCGGAAAAAAAATATGACGGACGAACACATCTGGAAAATTTATTTGTTTGCGGTACCGATCAAGGAATGGTAGGAATTATCGGAGCCATTGTCAGCGGAATTACAATCGCAAACCGGTATTTGTTGTCGGAAAGTTAAGAACAATTTTGGGAACTTCTAAAAACATCAGGAACGCAGTCGTCTCGACTGCACATTGCCTATAAAAAGTGCAGGCGAGACGCCTGCGTTCCTAAAAAAATGAGTTTTTAGAAGTTCCCTAGAATAGAATGATTAGAATGTTTGGTCTGATATGAGTACAACAGAATGGTGGTTGACATTCAGCGGTGTTGTGTTGTTGGGATTACAGACCGCAATCAGCCCCTGCCCATTGATGACGAATATTGCGGCAATGGCTTACATCGGACGACGAATTGGACAAAACCGCAATGTTTTAATATCAGGAGTACTTTATGCAGTTGGTCAATCTCTAACTTTTCTTGCGTTAGCGTTTTTCGTACTTGCAATACCGTTTTTTTCGGGAGACCAATTAACACGTTTTTTTACGTCAACATTCCATGTGTTGCTTGGGCCAATCATGATTCTTATTGGGATGATGTTGATTGGTCTGATAAAATTTTCATTACCGGGTCATAACGAAAAAATAGTACGAAAAGTAGTTGATTGGCTTGGTTTGTGGAGTGCGCTGCCGTTGGGTGCTTTATTTGCACTGGCGTTTTGTCCGACAACCGCAGCAACTTTTCTTGCCATGCTTGTACTCGCAGGAACCGCAAAATCAATTTTTTTATTCCCTTTGATTTTTGGTCTTGGTACGGCGTTACCGATTCTTGGTTTTGCCGGAATTTTGGCGTTTCACAGCCGATATCTCAGTAGAACATTTCAAATCTTGAGCCGATTCGAATCTGGATTACGGCGTATTGCGAGTGTTCTTTTTCTTTTAACTGGAATTTTTTTAACACTTCGCTCTATTTTCAGTTAAAATTGCACATCATCCATTGTTTTTCAATCCCCCCCCTTCACGAACAAAATTAAATAACTAAAATATTTCCGTTCAACTATGTTTACTTGGGGTGAAATCTTTTGTTTTTTATGGATTGGGTTTGTTATTGATATTTAGTAACTTCTTTTCGTAAAAGACTTTGTATTTTTCTGACTTGTTGAAAAACAGAACGTGAATTATTGCCTGTGAATTATTGCCTTTTTTCTTCGTGATTGGATAACGGAGGGGCTTTTTTCTAAAAATTTTTACTGTGTTAGGAACTTTTATTGTGGTCAAACTGAACCTTATCCGTGAACTTGATGCAAATGAAGACAATTGGGAACCGCAGGTTGATGCGGCATTGAATGGTACGCCGATAGAAGAAAATGAATGGGGCGGTCAAGAAGTTGTGGGGAACCAGATCACTGAAGGTAAAATCGTTCGTATCGAAAAAGAATTTGTGATCGTTGATATCGGCTATAAAAGCGAAGGTATTGTTCCCTTAGAAGAATGGGAAGAAGACGATGAACCTCCGGTTCCCGGGGCAATGATAAAAGTTCTAATCGAAGAAGTTGAAGACGAAGTTACCGGTGAAGAAGTTCGCGGGATGATTAACTTGAGCAAGCGTAAGGCTGCCAAGATCGAAGCATGGGACAACATGATGAAGTCGGTCAAAGAAGGCGATGTTGTTACCGGCATGGTACTTCGTAAGATCAAAGGCGGACTTTTAGTTGATATTGGGGTTCCTGTTTTTCTGCCGGCAAGCCAGGTTGATGTTCGGCGTCCCAACGATATTGGTGAATATATTAACAAAAGTATTTTATGCAAAGTACTCAAAATCGATGAAGCACGGCGGAATATTGTTGTAAGTCGGCGGGCAATGATTGAAAGTGAACGAGCCGAGAAAAAAACCGCTCTCTTGTACCAACTTAACGAAGGTGAAATCCGTAAGGGAACCATCAAAAATATTGCTGATTTTGGTGCCTTCATTGATCTTGGCGGAATTGACGGTTTGCTCCACATAACCGATATGAGTTGGGGACGAATCAATAATCCCAACGAAATGGTGAAAATCGATCAAGAATTAGAAGTGGTGATTTTAAGTATTGATCGGGAAAAGGAAAAAATTTCACTCGGTTTGAAACAGAAAACGGTTAGTCCTTGGGCTAATGTTGAAGAAAAGTATCCGGTTGGTTCCAAAGTTAAGGGAACGGTTGTCAATGTCATGAGTTACGGAGCATTTATTAAACTTGAGGAAGGTATTGAAGGTTTGGTGCATATTAGTGAGATGTCGTGGACAAAACGTATCAATCATCCCAATGAAATGCTTTCTGTTGGGGACGAAGTGGAAGTGGCGGTTCTTTTGATTAACAAAGATCGTCAAGAAATTTCGTTGGGTATTAAACAAACGCAAGATAATCCTTGGGAACTTGTGGACGAAAAATATCCTATTGATAAAGAGGTTGTGGGAACGGTTCGAAATCTGACGAATTACGGAGCGTTTATTGAAATTGAAGAGGGAATTGACGGATTGCTGCACGTAAGCGACATGTCTTGGGTACGTAAAATCTCGCATCCGAATGAAATTGTAACAAAAGGACAACAGATAACATGCCGGATTCTTTCTGTGGACAAGAAAAGCCGCAGAATTGCGCTGGGACTGAAACAACTGACCGAAGACCCATGGGAAAAACGAATTCCAGAAAAATATCTGCCCAATCAATTAGTAAAAGGAACCGTAACAAAAATCACCAATTTTGGGGTTTTTATAAGTTTGGAAGATGATTTGGAGGGGTTGCTTCATATTTCGGAGTTAGCGAATCACAAGGTGGAGAATCCAGAAGATATTGTGAAAGTGGGCGAAGAGATTGAGGTGAAGATATTGCGGGTTGATCCTGAAGAGCGGAAAATCGGTTTATCCCGTAAGCGGGCGGAATGGACGGAAGAGCAGGAAGCTGCGGCGGCTGCGGCGGCAGCAGGAGAACAACCGGAAACCGGCGAATTATCTGCAACACCTGAATTGTTGAAAGGCGGTATTGGAGCTGAATCCGGTCCATTATTCAAATCCTCAGATCAAGAATAAAAGGTTGATGTTCTAACATCGAACCGGATTTTCTTTTGTGAGAAGTGAGAAGGGGCGATAGCTCAATTGGGAGAGCGCAGCGTTCGCAATGCTGAGGTCGGGGGTTCGACTCCCCTTCGCTCCAGTTTTTAAGTGATACTCTAACCCTGGTATCAATTGCTTGTTTTTTGGTAATATATCAGTGGAATTTTTATTTTTTATATTAGCCCCGATAGGGGCGTCAGGATTATAGCCCGCCCCAACGGGGCGGGTTTAAGTTCCCCCTCCCATCCCAACGCCCTGAAAGGGCAACAGACTGTAGTTGAGAGTGGCGAGTTGAGAGTGTCGCATGCGGAATGATTACCGTTTGGGTAGTAATCCGCTTGCGACACTATCCACTATCCACTATCCACTACAGTATGTTGCCCTTTCAGGGCGTTGGGGCGGGAGGGGGATCTTAAACCCACCCCGTTGGGGCGGGCTATAATACTGACGCCCCTAGCGGGGCTAAGATAAAAAATAAAAATTCCACTGATATATTACTTTTTTTCTAAAATTCCGCTTAAAATCTGGAATA
>JAITIZ010000066.1 GCA_031279215.1 Planctomycetaceae bacterium | reverse complement strand
ATAACGCCAAACCAAAGAATGGAACCCTTCATGAAACAAAAAACAATCTGAAACAAAAAAATATAACACACTCCCCTGTGACCGCTCATCGTACGCCGATACAAAAACATATATTAACGTAGCAAAAAAAAACATCCCAGACTCGCTTGTTTAAGGTCTAAACAACCGAACTATTATGAATATTTACATTTCTTTGTTCATTATTTTTTGTGCGGTTATTGTTGCCTGCCGGATGAAGGGGTCATTCGGATCGCTTGAAACACTTTTCGTAATTACCGGAATTTGTAATTTTCCATTGACCGGATGCGCCAAACTCCAGCGTTTTTCTGTTTCAACCACAATGTCCGGCGACACGCCCACTCCACTGTAAGACCAGCCAAGCGGAGAATAAAATTTCTCAACCGTTAATTTCAATCCCACTTTAGTATGATTTGATGCAGCGGAATTAATGGGCAGAATTTGTTGAATAGTTCCTTTTCCATAACTTCGTTTACCAATAATAATACCGCGTTTATGATCCCGAATCGCTCCGGCAACAATTTCCGAAGCACTCGCACTTTCTTCATCAATCAACACAATTAATGGAACATTCCATGTATTTTCCGGTGTTGCTATATAAGCGAAATCGGAATTGTTCTGGCGTCCGCGAGTTCGGACAATCACGCCGTTATCGAGAAACATGTTGGCAACCTCAATGCCGATTTGGAGCAAACCTCCCGGATTTCGCCGCATGTCAAGTACAAGACATCGCATTCCTTGCCGGTCAAGATTGATTAACGCTGATTTCATTTCTTCACCGGTCTTTGATTGAAAACCGGTCAACTTAATGTAACCAAGAAAATCATTGAGCATCCGAACATCTTCAACACTTGGAACTTCAATCTGACGCCGTGTAATTTGAACTTCCCGTGCCGGTTTAAAACCTGATTTGACCACTAATCGTACAACCGTTCCTTCGGTACCTTGTAACAAATCAGCAGCACTATCAGTATCACGCCCTTTCGTTGAAATTCCATCAACAGACAAAATCCGATCTCCGTCTTTAAGTCCGTTTTCTTGAGCCGGACTACCCTGAATAACCCGAACAATTAATAACGATTCTCTATCCGAACGGAGTTCAACTCCAAGACCAACAAGATTACCGGAAATCAATGAAAACTGATCACTCAACTGGTTGGGTGTTAAGTACGCCGTGTAACGATCCAACGAATTGACAACACCACAGATAAATTCCATAAGCATCGTTGTCGGGTTCAAACCAATTTGTTGTTGCGCCATCTCCGTCAATCGCAAAATTCCATTCTTTAAGTCCTCCCTGTTACGAATCACCCAACCATCAGCGGTTTTCTGTAGTATTTCGGAAAAAGCATCAATTTTTTCCGGTGCGGTTTTCAGGTTGGCGCGTGTACGGAAACCTGAATCAGATAAGGCAATATTTATATCCTGAACCCCATGACGAAATAAATGATCCCAATTCGGAACATCCACGTAATCCTTTTGAATCCGCGATATAATTTCCTCATAAAAATTCAGCGTATCAATAAATCCCGACTTATAAATAATGTCAAGATAACTCGAATCATGGAACCGGCGACCAACATCATAATGAAACCGTGCCGTTCGATAACGATCCATCAATTTATCCTCATTCCGATAAATCTGTAACGCCGTCTCGTAATGACTCAGAACATCCGTCCAACGGGCTTCGGTTTCCAATTCCATTCCGTGTTGCAACACAAGATTGAGTTCTTCCTGTGAAGCAAGAGATGGTAATTCCATTTTCGCGGAATTGGAATAAGTATCGGCTTCGGGGTGTTCCTGCAAAATCTCGTTGATTCTGTTTTTTCTCGGAACAACAAATCGCGGAACATTCAAAAGATGTTGAGGCGGAGTCGGTGTTTCTACAGAAGAAGAAATCGTACCGGATTGCCGTAATCTCGGTGAAGTATGACCTGCCGGAGAATGATCAGAAACAGGAAAAGGAATTGTCGAATCAACTTCGTTTGTTGTTGAGGTTGTCGATGTTGTCGAAAAAGTCGGAAGAACAAAACGAAGAACCGGTTGATCCGAACTCTGAGCCAAAATCTCTGAACATTGAATAAGAAAAATGATTCCAAAAACCAAACCGGAAAATAATAAAAATTTGGTAATTGAAATTGAATAAGAAGGACGACTCATAATTGTGTTTGAGGGGGAATTGGGGGAATTTAATTAGTTCATCCAGAGATCCTTCCCTGCCCAAAACAGTGGCGTCCCAATGCCACAGGCGTTTGTTTCTTGGAAAATTCATAAATTTTCCGTTCAAAGATTATAACTCATAAACTATCCCGATGCAAACTTTTTGCCTGAAATAGTTTCTCTGTATATTTCGTTCAATCCCTATAATACGAAGAAAAATGCCGATTGTTTCGGATACTCCCGAAAAAACATCAAATTATTTTAGCAATAATATTTCAATAGACTTTTTATTTGCCGTCAAAGATAACAGCCTATTTTGATAACCTTTGATAACCCTTCACCGATTATTGTTGGGAACTTCTAAAAATCTACCTTGTAGAAATTTTGTCCCTTGAAAAATAAGGACTAACTAATAAATTTTTAGATAAAATATTAGGTTTTCAGAAGTTCTCATAATCAGTTTATTCAGTTTATATTTAAATTGAAAAAAATTAATGGTTTTTATTTCTCAGGTTTTTCCTATAAAACTGATGAAAGGAATTCAAAATTACTCAATAGCGTCACTTATGTCCCCAACTTATGTCCCCACTCTCCCAATTTGTCCCTCTAAAAAAATTCCACTGAAATACTACAAAATCTTTAAAATTGGTCTTTTCTGATTTTTGGTTTTTTGTTAGACTTCCCATTAACGTATTTTCAGATATCTTTGTCAAATTGTTGTTTATTCACAACAAACTTGGGTATCAGAGATTTTGTCAGGAAGACAACAACGAACATTTTGAACTGAAAAGTTTTCAATTTGTTCGGTATTAGGATGATTCATCTTCGTGTAAACCATGAAATTATCGGCATTCGGCATTGGAAGTGTCCTTCTTTGTTTTGTTGTTGGAAGTGTCACTTGGGTACTTTTCGAGGGGACAACCCATCATTTTTTCAAACCGAGCGAATCACAAATCGCTTTTGCTTCGGAATCAATCCATTCTTCAGACGAATCGGGTTATGTAATTCGCGGTCAACTTCCGCCTGGTAAGTTGACCCGGCGCGAAGCTCAAGCGGTTAATCCGCTTCGCACGGAAGAGGAAGAACCCCGGAACAAAACAACCACTCCACCCAAACCGCTCGTGGTACAACCGCTTCCGGTAAAAACAAAACCAATCTCCCAAACCGCAATGCAAACAGATTTGTCATCGGTTGCATCATCCGGTACGTCCGGCGTGTCCTCCGGTACGTCTGGTGTGTCTGGTGTGTCCGGCGTATCCGGCGTATCCGGTTTCAGCGAAATTCCCGAACCGCCCTCCTCACAACAGCAAATTATTCCCGATTCAACAGGATTTGAAACCGCCCCGCCTTCCTATCAACCGGTATTGCCTGTTCCTTTGGAACCCAAACGTCTCTCCAATCAAGTTACCGACCAACAACCGCAACCGCCGCAACATTTACAACATCAATCACAAGAATTACCGCAAGATCAACAATTTCAAGCTTCATCAAATTCTTTCTACGAATCACAGGAATTACCAACCAATACCGCTAATTCATTGAGTAATGCCGATCCATTTGCGGCAGAAAGTCAATCGGTTGGAGTACCGCCGTTGAGTGTGGTGCCGTCGGTTCCCGTTACACCCCAACGAACAATCTCATCGCCAAACCTCCCAACTAATAATATAACCGGCAAGGAATTGAACACCAATCAGGATTTTAATACGGTAACATCGGCACCAACAAAAAATTCCCCAACCCGCTCTCCGCAAAACCGTCAGGATGAATCCGAAGGAACCGGTATTCCGGGACCTTCCATCATCGAAGGTGCACAAACACCACACGTTACTCTCGAAAAAACATTTCCGCCGGAAATTAAAATCAATGAACCGGCAACAATTAAAATTATTTTGCGTAATGTTGGTCGTTCCAGTGCGAAAAATATTATTGTCAAAGACCGTGTTCCTCAAGGAACTCGCCTTCTTTCAACCACTCCCGAAGCAACACGAACAGAAACCGGCGAACTTTTCTGGTCACTTGGAAATCTTGATGCCAATGAACAAATGAGTCTTGAAATGAGAATCCTTCCAACTCGTGAAGGTGAAATAGGCAGTGTTGCGGTTATCAATTACAGTGCGGAGGTTTCCGCCCGCATTTCGGTAACACGACCAATGCTCAAAGTTGACGTCAAAGCCCCGGCAGAAATCCAACTCGGTCAAATTGCCAATATTGAAATTACCATTTCCAACCCCGGCTCCGCAACCGCAACCGGTATTGTTCTTGAAGAGTATGTGCCGGACGGTTTGTACCACAAAGACGGAAAAGTACTCGTCAATAAAAATGTAGATGTCCTCAAACCAAAAGAAGCAAAAAAATTAACTTTACCGCTTACCTGTACCGGCCCCGGTAATCTGGTAAACCGCCTAATCGTTAAGGCAAACGGTAATTTGACGGTTGAAGAAAAAACAACCATTCGGGCATTGGCGCCAATTTTGAAACTTGGTATTGAAGGAGCGGTTCAACAGTTTTTGGAACGAAAGTCTATTTACCGGTTGATTGTTGCTAATCAAGGTTCTGCGCCGGCGTATAATGTTGATTTGATTGCGACACTTCCGGCTGCGGTGAAATTTGTTAATACCAATCAGAGCGGTGTTTACGAACCCCAAACCCATTCCGTCCATTGGGCTCTTGAAGAACTTCCGGCGCAAGAAGCGGGTGAAATTGAATTGTCGGTGTTGCCGTCGCAAACCGGAGATCATTCGATCCGCTTCAAGGGAATCGGTCAACATAACCTAAAAGCCGAAGAAATAAAATCAATGGCTATTGATGGTTTACCGGCAATTTCGTTTGAAGTGATCGGCGAATCCAATCTGGTTGAAGTCGGCAAAGAAACTGTGTACGAAATTCGTGTTGTCAATAAAGGAACCAAAGCCGCCGGTAATGTCAAAGTTCGTGCCAACCTCTCCGATGGAATCACTTACGCAAGAGCCGATGGTCCCGTTCGGCACCAAACCAACGGTAATATTATTGCCTTCGATTCGCTCACACAATTAGAAGCAAAAGGTGAAAAAATTTATAAAATTGCCGCAAAATGTCTTGCTGATGGTGATCACAGAATTAGTGTTCAGGTTGTTTCCGACGATCTCAGCTCGCCTATCACCAAAGAAGAAAGTACAAGAGTTTATAGGTAATTATTCAGCCGGAAAATCTCATAATTCCAAATTCACCTTAACAGCGCGGGCTTGCCCCGCGTTGTTAGACTTAACCAATAAAACACGGGGGTAATATATCAGTGGAATAATTGTTTAAGGTAACTTCTAAAAACTAATATATTAGGAGGAACGCAGGCGTCTCGCCTGCACTTTTTATAGGCAATGTGCAGTCGAGACGACTGCGTTCCTGATGTTTTTAGAAGTTCCCTTAAGTTTAAAAAGGTCTTCGCCCTGAAAGGGCAGAATAATAGTTGAGAGTGGAAAGTTGAGAGTGGATAGTGCCGCAAGCGGATTACTACCAAAATGGTAATCATTCCGCATGCGGCACTATCCACTCTCAACTCTCCACTCTCAACTACAGTATGTTGCCCTTTCAGGGCGTTGCGGTGTGAGGGGGAACTTAAACCCACCCCGTTGGGGCGGGTTATAATCCTGACGCCCCTAGCGGGGCTAATAGAAAAAACAAAAATTCCACCGATAAATTACGGATTAATCCCAATAGCCCTGAAACCCTGAAAGGGCAAACCATACGTAGGGCGTTGCCCTACGCTATTGCTGATTGCCCCTACGGGGCGAATTGGTACACAATTTTTTGACTCGAAAACAAAAATTACACTGATATATTAACTCTTAACAATTAACGAACAATGTTATCATTTTGGCCGGGTTATCGCGGAATTGTTCAATATGGACATTGGACATTTTTGGTAATTGCGTTATTGTTTGGGTTGTTGCTGGACGTGTTGCTGCTTACGAATTTTTATTGGACGGCAATGATAACAACCGGACAACGGAATATTTTATTGATTGTTTTTTTTATTGCGTGGTTTGGGTTGTTTACTGTTGCCGTATTGAAGAGTCAGTTTCTTAACGTGATGTCAAAAACTGACGAAAAAGATAAAACATTTCGTGAAGCAATTTTGCTTTATCTTCGCGGTGATTGGTTTGGCACGGAATCGCTGCTTCTTCCGGTAATCAAGAAAAATCCGCGCGATATTGAAATACTTTTACTGTTGGCGACTTTATATCGGCATACACAACGTTATAATGAGGCATTGGAAATTCTCAATAAACTTAGTCTTTTCGAAAACGCCGGTCATTGGTTCCCCGAAATAGAAACCGAACGAAAATTAATCACCGAAGAAAAAGCTGTAGTAGTGGAGAGTTGATAGTGGATAGTTGATAGTGGAGAGTGGATAATGCCGTATGCGGTGAGAAAAGCGATGATGATGATGATAGGGACAAAAGACATTGAGAATATTATCCACTAGCCGTTATCAACTACTATCAACTATCTTCAACTATCCACTCTCAACTCTCAACTATCAACTATCCACTAACCTAACAACCATTTATGACAAAAGAAGAACAAGCCGGAACCGGAATTGTGTTGGAAAAAGCACGGCGGGAAAAATTACGGAAAATTGAGGAACTTGGATTTGATCCATGGGGACAACGTTTCGATAACCATATTTCTATCGGTAAAATCAGAACAATGGAAAATCAAATCGTTGTTGACGAAACCACACAACATACTACTGGACCCAAAGTTCGTGCTGCCGGACGAATTATTTTGCAGCGAAAAAAAGGGAAGTTAATTTTTCTTGATTTATGGGATTGGTCTGGCAAAATTCAGATATTGATTGGTGCCAACCAGGTTGGGGAAAAGAATTGGGAACTTTCCCAATATTTTGATCTTGGTGATATTATTGGTGTGGACGGGGAATTGATGCGAACCCGAACCGGTGAATTATCGATTGCGGCGAGTGATTTGCATTTCTTATCCAAATCGTTGGAAACACCGCCCGCTAAATTTCACGGTTTAACCGATCCTGATTTACGCAGCCGCATGCGATACATGGATTTGATACATACGGAAGGAGTGTTGGAACGAATGCTTCACCGTGTGAAAATTGTTCAATCAGTACGTAATTCCTTATCTGATGAAGGTTTTGTGGAAGTTGAGGGTCCGACGTTACACACAATTGCCGGAGGAGCCGCTGCCAGACCATTCGCAACACATCATCACACGCTTGATATTCCGCTTGTACTTCGGATTGCTCTCGAACTTCATCTTAAACGGCTTTTGGTCGGCGGAATGGAAAAAGTTTACGAATTGGGACGTGTTTACCGGAATGAAGGAATTGACCAACGCCATAATCCTGAATTTACAATGCTTGAAGTTTATCAAGCTTACGGAGATTATTGTTCCATGATGGATTTGACGGAACGAATCATTCTCAATGCCTTGAAAGCAACAGGACAAGATTTTGTGATTTCTTGGAATGAATCGGAAATTGATTTTACACCGCCGTTTGCCCGAAAAACTTATGACGGTCTCATTCAAGAATACACCGGTGTTGATCCGGCAAACCCCAACGCAATTATTGAATATGCCCAATCGCTCCGTATTAACGATGTACCGATTGATGTTACGGGAAAACATCCCGATGTGGTTAAAAATATAGTGTTTGAAGAAAAAGTCGAAGGTCATTTAATTAGACCGACCTTTGTGATTGACTATCCGGCAAGTATTTGTCCTTTGACAAAACGAAAACGTGAAAATCCGTTAATTGCGGAACGATTTGAGTTGTTTGTTCACGGTATGGAGCTTGCCAATGCCTACACGGAACTCAATGATCCCGATTTACAAGAAAAACTTTTCAGCCAACAACTTGCCGGACAAAAAACCGAAGACAGTATGGCACGCATGGATCATGATTTTATTCGGGCATTGAGACACGGAATGCCTCCTGCCGGAGGATTGGGAATTGGTATTGATCGGCTTTGTATGCTACTGACAAACACCGCCGCAATCCGCGAAGTTATCCTCTTTCCGTTACAACGGCCTGAAAATTATTAACGGATTGTTTCGGAATTTTCGGGAAAACGATTGCCGATAGCCGGCAAGTCAATTATTGTTCGCAAACGGTTACGGTTTAATCAATCCAACGCCGTTGATACAAAAACCATTCCGTCACACACAGAAACAACGCAATAATTGTTAACCAAAACCAGATTGGCAGCGAGGTTTGTAACAGCATGCCGTTTGAAATTGAAGAGTCTTGTGTGTAAAACGATTCCGGCGCAAGCCGTAAATTACTTTCGGATGCGTCTGACAGATTGCACGCAATACGAATCCGCTCGGTTGTTCCGTTCAGAATTGTCCAGACGCCGCATTCCGGTAACATCCCAAGTGATACCGTGTTCGATTTAACCGGAAACTGTTGCGAAAAACCTGATGGGGAAATGACGGTAACTTGTTCGTTTGTTGTTTTCAATTCAAGGCAAACCGGTTCATGAGTCGAATACGTTTTTTCCAGTTCACCGCCGCCTCCGCGAAATTGTGTCAACGCCTGCGAAATTAAAATCGGAAACGCGGTACGAAGTGCCAAATCGCTCCGCGTTAAATCGGCAGTCAATACCAACATATTGTTGCAATAAGCGTAAACCGGTAATGACTCCGGTGTTTCGGCGAGAATTTCTATGTTGTTATTTTGAAACGTCAACTTTCTTGCTCCCGCTATTATCAGATTTGTTAAATGAACAAATTTCAAAAACGGCGATGCAGAATCTTCTTCGGCAATCATGGGAACTTCAATCTCTTCACCAACTTCAAACTGATCACAACTGTTACGCGGATCAATAATCAACACATTTCCGTCCGGAATTGTTTCGGGAACCGTTTGGTGTAACACTAAAACACCGCCGTCAGGAACCCGATCCGGTAATACCGATAAAAAATGTAATTCAACATTGGGTTGCGATTGTAAAACCTTGTGAAGGAAAAAATTTTCCGTGCCGAAAATATAAACATGTTGTGTTGTCAGTTCCGGTAAAAACGCAACAGCCGTATTGTCCGTCGGAAAAATATCATTAGTATTGACGGTTGCCCGCAACAAACCGCCTTGCGCTGTGATATCGAGAACGCTTTTTGTTTGCGTTTGCGGTTGATTCGGCTCCAACTTACAGTGAATCACGTCAACATTCCGGCCTTCAAGTTCCAATTCCAATTCGGCTTTAACAGATTCCGTACCAAAATTGACCATTTCAATAAGAAATTCATAACCCGCTACGTCCCCAAAAGAACGGCGAGGTTGGAATCGTGTTATACCAATATTGTTTTTCGGAGAACCTACCGGAAAAAATTTAATGTTCGGTTTTTTCATCAGATCAGCTAAATTGGGAACGCAGCCATCCGTGTAAATCCAAATCAAAGAGTCTTCCTCCGAAGCAATTAATTGTTCTGCTAATTCAACTGCGGAAGTCAACGCTGTTACATAATCTGTTGGTTTGATCGATTTAATATTACGGCGTAATGTTCCGGGATGATCCGTGAAACCAACAACAATTTGCGGAGTTCCTCCTGCGGTGATAATTGCGGTTTGTCGGGCGATGGTATTGGTTGTTAAGAGGCGGTTCAATTGAGTTTTTACCAAATTAAGACGGCTTGTACCGTGCGAATCCGCAACAACATTCATTCCGGCAGAATTATCAACAATAATTACACATCGCGCCGGAGTTTTGTGTGAAACCCAAACCGGATTCAATACGGCTCCAATAAGCAAAAACAGAAAAAATAAACTCAATAGCAACGAAATAAGATGACGCAACCGACGCCAAAAAGAACGTGAACGCCGTTCCTCAAAAACCTGCTGCCAGAAAATTACAGTTGAAACCGGTTCCTGACGGAGCCGAATCCTGATAATATAAAACAGGATGATCGGAACCGCCCAAAATAGGAGATACCACGCTGTCGGATTGATAAAAGTCATTCAAATACGGTTAGTTTGTTCTATGAATATGTTCTGTAGATGTGTTCTATAAATGTGTTCTGTAAATGTGTTCTGTAAATATTATGCCCCTTATGATGAGAGCCATTTTCGGAAAACCCAATTTTTATTTACACACCGTGTTTGCTGCAAAATATAAAATCGTACCAATTCTCAAAGTAATCATTACAAATTTCCGCTGTATGATAAACTCTTGATATAATTTTCCATAAACTCCCAATCAGGAACACCGTTTGATGTTACTGGGAGTTTGATCTTGGAGAGTTCCATTTTTTCTTTTGTCCATTTACGTCCATAATTGAAACGGTATTGTTCTTGTTCAATCAATGTTGTAATAAATATCGCAATGTAACGGTTAAGATTGAATCGAGGTTCAAGAACATTGACATCATCACAAGCAAAAAAATCGGTCGGTTGATAAAACGCCCGACCAACTGAACCATTGTAAGATACCGTAATTTTATTGCCCGAATGAATAAATTGATCATTATCAATATAAGCTGTTACCCCATTGTTAAATTCTGTTGCACCAATAAAAGGAACGGTTACTGTTATCATATTCTCTTTGGTCAAACGCTTACCTTTGACAATCTTAAAAAGATCGCCATAACAAAACCATTGCCAATTCAAAGGATCAAGCGGAACTGTTTGCTTAAGTTGTGGGGTTTTGGAAAACGGTAAATTTGTTTTATATTTTTTCAAAAAAGACGGTAAACATTCGGGTTCGGGAACAAGAATATTTTTCAAAGTTCGATTGGCCTGCCGACCATAATTATAACGATATTTGTTTTTTTCTATCACCGAACAATAATAAATCATTTCGGCGGAAGTCAATTTCTTTTTCGGATGAAGACATGCGATATGAAACGAGGTATAAAACGGTTCTTCCTGAAGAAACGACGATAGTACAGACCCGCTCAGCGCAACGGTAATCGCATTCTCAGACATCGGTTCAATATTGTCAAACCGGCACACTCTTGTAACAACCCCATTATTGGTTGATGTTCTTGAAATAAACGGAATACCGTTAGGGTCTTGTTCACAATTAAGTAATTCAAGATTGGTTCCGTAACTTATATTAAAAATCTGTTGTAATGGTATCATTATTCTATTCCATTTAAAAATTTATAGGCGATGTAATCTTTCATTTTTTTGGCAAAATCCGATTCATCCAATACTGAATAATCAGTTTCCAAATATGCTTCTGCGCACCATTCGTCTTCGGCGGTAACTTCGTGCATTACCGACAATCCGGAGATTTCATCAAGATTACGATAAGCCGACAACCAACGTTTTTGTATTGTTTGCCATTGATTGTGGGCGTCAATTCGTCCGCGATGTTTTCGTTTTTCAAATCCGTCGTCTTTGAAATAACCAAACCATGTTTTTCGTCCTTCGTGTTTTTCATTGGACTGAAAAACCATCACCGCCGTAACAACTCCAACCGGATAAAATAAATCATCCGGCATGGATAAAACAGCGTGAAGTCGATGAGAATCCAAGATACTTTTTTTAACTGCTATCAAATCGCCTTCATTTTTTATACCGCAACTCATTTGAACGATTGCGGCAACCATACCATTCTGAGCCGCAACAACTTCCAACGCATGACGAATAAATTCCATCTGACGCACCGTACCAACATCATAAGGCGGATTCAAAAAAGCAACGGTTGGTTTATGTTTTTTCACTTCTGTTACAAGTTTAAAACAATCTCCGCAATAAATATTTGATTTCCCGTCGCCTCGCATCATCATATTGGAACACGCATAAGTGTACATTGACGGACGTAACTCGACGCCGATTAACTGTTGGTTTTTAATTTTCTGTTGTTTATTGATATTGTTACCGGCGTTTTGCAACATCTGTTTCATTCCGGCAATCAAAAAACCGCCCGTACCGCAACACGGATCATAAATAACGCTTTCGGTGGTAATATTGGCAAGATGACTGAATAAATCGGTTACATGCGGCGGCGTAAGAACCAAACCTTGCGACTGTTCGCCCGCTGCGTAACGAATAAACTCCGTGTAAAAACGACCCATAACATCAAATCCGCTTTGCTCCATTTGGGTCAACGGATAAATATTTACGTGCAAAAAATCTATCATCCGTTTGACAACAGAAATGGTGTCTTCATGTTCTTTGCGGTTTTTATGTTTAATTTCGGGTTGCTTGAACAACGGTTCGTTGAGAATTTTAGAATATTCACCGAGCATTTCGTCACGCCCTTTAACATTTTCGCGTTTTAAAACCGTTTCGATTGCATTCGACAGTGAACGACCAAGACTTTGCGTATTGGGTTCTTGTTTGTAAGACGTGCGAAATGGTTCATGTAAAAGCGAAAGCAAAACCGCACTGACCATGGTACAACGTGTTGCTTCGGAAATAGAATAAGCATGATATTCTTCATTCAATTCTATTGCCTTCTGGACAATATCAATATCACGCAAGTTATCGGCAAACTGTTCATTCTTGAATAATTTAAGATAATCGTTAATAGAGAGAAGGGTTTTATCTTTTAATTCTTGCGGTTTGGATTCCTTTTTTCGCCAAACGAAATGGGAAACGGTAAGTTCTTCCGGTGTTTGACCGCTAACCGCAACCGCAACAACATCATAACTTGCGGAAAGAGCTTTAGCGTAATGCAACCCCCCGTCAACAGCAAAATCTTTGGGTTGAGTTCCGGTTTTGCTGCGATGATTTTTTGTATCGGATTTGCATTCGAAAATGATAATGTAATCATAATTGACCGGAAATGAAATAATAAATTCGGGACGGCCTTCGCTGTTGGTTGTTTGGGATTTTTTTGAAGTACCCTGCAAGAGAGCGGCAATCTTTTTATTGATAGATCGTTGCTCTTCCCATTTTATTGTTCCCCAAAACGGATCATTTTTGAAATGGGAACGTACCAAATCTTCCGTTATTCTTTCGTTCATAAATTGAATGATGTTTTTAGAATTTAATGTTGTTAATACGTGATGCCTACTTGTGATAGAGATATTTTCTAGTATTTTCTAATTATTTTCCACATATTTCAAGTACCACGTTATCATTCCCGCCCAATTTTTAACGGTATTGTTCTTGTTCAATCAATGTTGTAATGAATATCGCAATGTAACGGTTAAGATTGAATCGAGGTTCAAGAACATTGACATCATCACAAGCCAAAAAATCGGTCGGTTGATAAAACGCCCAACCAACTGAACCATTGTAAGATACCGTAATTTTATTGCCTCCTAAAGACTTGGCATTTTGAAAACTCTGTACTTGGTCACTCAGAAAATTATCAACCGCGAAAAGACATCCGACAACTTTTTCAGCTCGCCAAAATAATAAAAAGGAGTTAGGGAGAAAATTCTTGAACAACGAAGATGGAACATTCGTTAAATTGATGAATGCAAGCAGTGTACATTCAATTTCCAACAACTTCAGGTATAAAACCATAAGCGGCAGCAAGAATACGGATTGGATGAAATGTTTTTTTTCTGGCTCCGTGTTCCATTTGGAGGCAACAAGCATTGCAGTCGGAAACACCAAAATCAATATCAGGAAGACGTAATTCCTTAAATAAAGCAACACCAATCCGAAGAGAACGACGATAATTTTTCCGCTTAAATCCAAAAGAACCCGCCATACCACAACAACCACATTCGATTCGACGTACATTCAATTCCGGTATCAGACGAAGTAATTCTTCCGCAGGAGTAGGAAGATCAATACGTTTTGTTGTTTGTGTAATACTGCGGCACGGAGCATGATAACCAACCGTTTTACCGGACATTTTGTGGTTCGGTACAAAATCAAGCCGGAGTTGTCCTTCGCGGTAACGCTGTAAAAGGAAATCACAAAAATCAATAACATGCGAAGAAACCAACGCAATATCCCTATCGTCAAGAATGTTTCGGTAATCCCGCGAAATACAAGACGCCGAAGACGGCTCCAATGTAACAATATGATACCCCTGACGAACCAAATCCGCTAAAAGTAAAGAATTATGCCGCGCTAGATATTCCGCACGATCAAAATGCCCCGCCAAAAAAGAACTTAAACCCGAAGGACGTTGCCGCGGCGGAATATACACACTACAATTGTTGTGCTCCAAAATCCGAACCGCTAAATCCGCTAACTTCGTATCAAAATGATTGGCAAACGTGTCAATAAATAAGGCAACACGATTCGTTGAAAAATGTTCCGAAAAATGCGGCGGTTTGACCAACCAGTTTGACCATTGCGTCCTCGCTAAAAATGTTACTTTTGCCAGTTTGGGAATCGTACGGCTTTGCGGAATTTGTAATAGTTTTTCCATTAACCACCGCATGATCGAATTGGATGTTGACCAGTTGACCGGACAACTAATCATCGCCAAAAAACGCAGCACCGTATCAATCCGGGAAAAAAAACGATCCTCCAACGAAAGTCCGTGCGCAGCAACATACGCACTCTTACAACGAAACGCTAAATTAGAAATATCCACCTCCGCCGGACATTCAATACGGCACATCCCACATTGAATACAATAATCGGCAATCTCTTTCGCCTTATCCTGCGTCAACATCTCCAACTCCAAATCGCCCGCAAGTACCCCGCGCAAAAGATTGGCTTTGGCTCGCGGGGTTGCACTTTCCTCCATCAAATAACGAAACAATGGACACATCCGACTCATAAAATCATTGCGAAAACATTCGCCGCAACCGTTACAAAGATAAGCCGATTCAAAAACATGTTGCGGTTCCCATTTCAATTGTAGTTCAATTTGACTTGAGAAATTACCGGAAATGTTTTCGGAGTTGTCCTGATCGGATGTATCTGTGTCTGTTGATAATTCGGTTGTTTCCATGTAAGGAAAAAGTTCCGAATCAACATGACTGGAACTCCCATGACCAACCCCAACAGACCCCCTCTCTCGAAAATTTGAATCGGAAATCCGTTTTGCCGGATGTTCACTGCCGCGGCACGATAACCCGTTTCGTAAATAGTTTGTCCATTGCGAAGTATCAGGAATTATTTTCCCCGGATTGAATAAATGATCCGGATCAAAAATATACTTAATATTTCGGAAAATAGGAATCAAGTTTGGAAATTGTGTTGGAATAAATCGGGATTTCAATAACCCTGTTCCGCTTTCAGAACTCACCGTACCGCCGTGCTCCAGAACCAGTGTGTAAACATCTTCGGTTAAACGTTCCAGCAATGCCGCCGGTTCCGACTTTGAAAAATCAATAATCGGATGAACCCGAAGATGTCCCTGTCCAACATGTCCTGAAATAGAAGCAGTAATTTCATGACGTTTTAAGACATTTAAGAGTTCCATGAGAAAATCACGAAGCGCCGGAATAGGAACCGCTAAATCGTCGAAAATCGGTAACGGTTGGAACGAACGACGCATCCGAAACAGTGTAAGCTCCGCACGATGAAGGAAATCATCAAACCGTTCAAAATCTTCCAATGTCTCCATACGAATCGCATCAAAACTAAGATGTTCTTTTTCCTGAACAGTTTCAATTAATTGAGTGAGCCGGTGTTGAATGCGGGCGGGATCGCCGGAACTAAAAACATCCCCAGCATTCAATTCGACTAATAACACCGCTTCTGTTTCCATTGGAAAAAAACGCTGAAACCGTGAATCCCATTCACACATCATATTGAGCCGCCGCCGATCAACAAGTTCACAAAGTACCGGATGGAATAACCGAATCGGTTCAACCGCCAGCATCGCTTTTTCAAGTCCGTTGAAGAAAAAAACCACACCGGCTTTTCGTTTTGGACAAGGAACTGTTTTAAGTTTGGCTTCAACAATTAGCCCAAGCGTTCCTTCACTTCCGAGCAAGAGTTGCGCCAGATCGACCAAATGTCCCTCTTCGCCATGAAGAACTCGCTGACAACAATAACCCGCCCGATTAACCGGAACTTGATGAGAAAATTCCGAATTGATCTGCCGTAACGAAGGCGCAAGAATCCGGTAAACATCATCAGCAACCGGATGTTCCTTGCCAAGAACAATTCCCCGCGCCAAAGCAATTCCCCGCGATAAAGCAATTCCCCGCGCTACCGTGTCACGACCAAAAAACGAAGAACCAGAAAAAGCGTTTGTATGTTTAGAAATAGATTCGCTTTGCGGTGTGTCAATTGCTTGCGGAAGAGCCTCTCGGTTAAGTGTTAAAATTTCACCGTTGGCTAAAACAATTTTGAGCTCGAGAAGATGTTCGTCTGGAAAACCGTATTGCAACCAACGAACTCCCGCTCCATTACGCGCTAAAATACTTCCAATTGTGGTTGCCGCCTGAAATCCGGTTATCGGAGCAAATATTCGGGATTGGATTTTATCGAGAACTCCATTCAAACGCCGTCCGGTTATTCCAGGTTGAACCACCACCGAATCACGGTTCAAAGCCAGAAGACGACGCATAAATCGGCTAAAATCAAGAACAATACCGGAACCAAGCACTTCACCGGCGGTTCCGGTTCCGGCACCGCGCGGATGAATCGAAAGATGTTTCTCCGCTGCATACTGAACACACGCAACAACATCATTCACATCGCGAGGCCAAACAACACCTTGCGGACGACATTGCAATATACCGGCGTCTGTTGCGTAGAGTTGGCGGGTTATTTCGTCACAACAAACCTCACCACGAATCAAGCCGCGAATATCGTCCTGAAGCCGCGCCTGTTGAGGAAAAAGATAAGGCATAGTACCTCAAAACGAAAAAAAGAATATAATCAAAAACGTATCGGATATTCCGATTGTTTACCGCAATACCGCTGTCGGAATTTAAAGGGATATTGGAGACACAGGGAACATTTCTGAATTGGGAATCTGAAATTCATGATTTGTTTGTAAAATAACCGTATTACTCCATAATACCGCTTATATCCTGCTGTCTCATTGATCCCCTGAAAAAAATCCATTGAATAATTACGCTTTTTAATTATTATCCCCAAACAGGGGCAAGTTGACGAGGGGCGATTTTATTCTTTACTCAACTCAATTGGGAACGGTTATTTTTTGGCGGTATTTTTATTTGTTTTTTTGTTTGTAGTGTTTCTATTTTTTTTGAGACCGATTCTTTTTCCGGCGGCAGCGGCTTCTAATTCATGAGCCAGTTTGAAAGGGGTATTTCGAACTTGTTTCCTTATCGCACCGGAACGGATACACTGCGTACAAACTCGAAGTGTTTTGGTTATTCCGTTTTCGGTTGTGGTTCGGACATTTTGGAGATTGGGCAAAAATGACCGACGGGTCATTCCGGTTACTTTGGTTCCAACACCGCCAAGATATTTCGCTTTACCGCGAGTTTCGATATGATTACCAATCAATCTGCCTTTTCCGCAAATTTCACAAACACGAGACATGATTCAAATCCTTTATATCAATAGAGTTTAGTTAACACAATCCGACATAATTTGTACAATTCGTCAATGATCTTGGTGTGAATTGGGAAGGACTCCTTTTTCGGTTATTATTGAACCCAAACAAAACCACAATCCGCAACAAAACCCCAAAATAAATTTAAGGCTCTTAAATATAAACGATCCGATTGTTTCTGACAAGGGGGCGGTTTTTTATAATCAAGCCGTTTTCTTTATATTCCGCTTAAGGGGTGACATTATCAATATCAATCCGTATAATAGAGCCTTGTTTGGTTGCAGGGTTCTGATGATACCCTTCGGTTTTCATTTTTTGACAAGAGAAACTTTGAGGGCAGTTTAAACAGAATTTACTAAATTTTTAAGTAGAACCACTCAGCAATATATCTCAATAATATATCTCAATAAAACTGAATTTTAAAGTGTGATAAATATAAAGTTAATAAGGAAAATAGACTTAAGGGTGTGATAATGAAGAAATTACCTATTGGAATTCAATCTTTTTCAGATTTACGAAATAAAGATTATTTGTATGTGGACAAAACCGAACACATATACAAGATGGTTACTTGTGGAAAGATCTATTTTCTTTCTCGTCCGCGTCGTTTCGGAAAATCCTTGCTGGTCAGTACCTTGGATGCGTTATTCAGCGGTTGCAAAGAGTTGTTTGAAGGACTCTTTGTTTACGACAAATGGGACTGGACACAACCGTTTCCGGTAATACGGTTGGATTTTGGATCAATTGCCAACCATGATCCTGGAGCATTGATGAATTCCTTATCAGATTTTGTAAAAGAAATAGCAACAAATTATCGTATTTCTATTGAAAAGACCGAGTTACCCGATAAATTTTCGGAACTAATCAAAAAAATACACCGCTCAACCGGACAACA
>JAITIZ010000005.1 GCA_031279215.1 Planctomycetaceae bacterium | reverse complement strand
ATTCAATCTGATGGAAGTTATCGAGTCGGCACATTGAGTGATACTGACGGGATACCCAAAGGCACATATAAAGTTTCGATTTATGCTTTGGACTATTCCAATATTACGCCGGAGATGGGTCTTGATGCACCGCCGCCGTTATCGTTTGTTGCAGAAAGATTCTGTTCAGCCGAAACAAGCGGATTAACTTGTGATGTCAAAGGCAAAACGAAATTCGATATTACAGTAGAAAAACCATAGAGAATTTTTCGTAAAAATTTAAACACGAGACGCACGAAACACACGAAAAATCACGAAAAGGAACGGTGGACGGCAAAAACTAGACCAAAAGTAATATATCAGTGGAATTATTGTAGATAACAACCATAGTAGCCCTGAAAGGGCAGTATAATAGTTGAGAGTGGAAAGTTGATAGTGGATAGTGTCGCAAGCGGATTACTACCCAAACGGCAATAACTCCGCTTGCGACACTATCAACTCTCCACTATCAACTCTCCACTATTATTTCGCCCTTTCAGGGCTTTGAGGTGCGGTTGGACTTTGACCCACCCCGTTGGGGCGGGCGATTCCGTAAAAAATCCTAACGCCCCTATCGGGGCTAATATAAAAAACAAAAATTCCACTGATCTATTACAATTTTTTAAACACGAAATACACTAAATTTCACGAAATACACGAAAATTATCTAAAAAAACCTTTCGTGATTTTTCGTGTGTTTCGTGTTAAAAAAATCAATACGAACTAACCACTAATATCGTGTCTTGATTTCTTGCGTCCTTTTTTTGACTCAAAAACAAAAAATCCGCTGATATATTACAAAAGTACAATGAAAGGAGTCCACGAACAGATTATTTTTCCAACTACTTGCACATCTTGTTTTTATTTTTTATAATCTTCTAAGTTTTTTAACGAGATGAACTGTTACGATTTTTTACTTGTTTCCGAGTGAACACTTAGAACAAATCACCATTTTCCATTTTTAATTTTATGGATATTCCTTTTATACATTTGCATTGTCATAGTCATTATTCCCTTCTTGACGGAGCCGGAAAAATTGAAGACCTCCTGAAACGTGCCAAAGACCTTGAAATGCCGGCACTTGCGTTGACGGATCACGGTAATTTGTACGGTGCGTTGGAGTTTTACCAAAAGTCGAAAGAATTTGGTATTAAACCGATTATTGGTTTTGAGGCCTATATTGCTCCCCGCAGCCGTTTCGAAAAATCCGGCACGGCGAAGGAGTCCAATTATCACCTCACACTTCTTGCTATGAATAAAACCGGTTACAAAAACCTGTTAAAACTTTCTTCGGCTGCGTATCTGGAAGGAATGCACTACAAACCGCGAATTGATAAATCCTTGCTTCAAGAACACAATGAAGGTTTAATTTGTTTGAGCGGTTGTGCGTCCAGCGAACTTTCGCGAACACTTCTTCATGCTGAAAACGACAATATAGAACAAGCTATTTCTATTATTAATTGGTATCGGGAATTGTTTGGTGATCGGTATTATCTTGAAATTCAGGATAATGGTCTCGAAATTCAGAAAATCATTTTGGAAGGAACGGTTCGTCTTTCACGGGAACTGGGTGTTCCTACTATTGCGACCAATGATGTTCATTACGTTTATCAGAATGATTCGGAGGCACAGGATATTTTACTTTGTGTGAATACCGGTAAACTTCGGATTGACGAAAAACGGATGCGTATGGATTCCGACCAGTTTTTTCTGCGAAGCGGGCGTGAAATGCTTTGGGCAATGCCCGCTCACGAAGATGCGATTCAACGGACAATGGAAATTGCTGACCGTGTTGATATTGATCTTGAACTTGGCAAACGGTATTTTCCGGTGTTCACGCCGCCGGACGATTTGTCGTCTGACGATTATCTTCGTAAACTTTGTCTCGAAGGACTTGCTAAACGTTACGCCAATAATCCGAAACGTTATAAAGACGGTCAATTTTCCGAAGAGGTTTTAGCCCGTTTGGATCGGGAACTTGGTGTGATCAAAAAACTTGGTTTTCCCAATTATTTTCTGATTGTCTGGGATTTTGTACGTGTTGCCGAAGAACGCGGTATTCACCGAACGGCGCGTGGAAGCGGTGTTGGTGCCTTGGTGTGTTACGCACTGAATTTGTCCCATGTTTGTCCGTTGGACTTTGATTTACTCTTTGAACGATTTTTGGACGAAAACCGTATTGAAGCACCGGATATTGATATTGATTTCGATCAAAATCGCCGCGGTGAAGTTCTCGATTATGTCAAACAACAATACGGCGAAGAAAATGTTGCGCAAATTGGTGTTTTCGGAACAATGGCGGCAAGGCAATCAATTAAAGATGTGGGACGAGTTCTCAATATGCCGATTCCGTTTGTTGAAAGTGTTACAAAACTCATCCCCGATGAGCCGAAAATGAAAATCACAAAGGCATTGAATGCGAATGAGGAACTTCAAAAACGCTACGAAAATGAATCAGATATTAAGGAACTGATCGACTACGCCAAACAACTCGAAGGGCTTGCCCGCCAAGCGGGAGTTCACGCCTGTGCGGTGGTTATTGCCGATAAACCGCTTATTGAATACGTTCCGTTGCAACGGGTTAAGGACGGTCCCGATGTTGTAACACAATGGCAAATGGGCGATGTTGAAAAAGCCGGATTGCTTAAAATGGATTTTTTGGGACTTCGTAACTTAACGATTTTGGCGCAGGCAATTGATATTATTAAGGAAACAACCGGCAAAACGGTTGATCCGTACAGATTTCCGCTGGACGATAAGAAAACTTATGAATTGCTTTGTCGTGGTGAAACAAAGGGAATTTTCCAACTTGAAGGCGGCGGGATTCGGGAATTACTGCAACGAATGAAGCCCGACAATTTCCGCGATATTATTGCAACATTAGCGTTGTATCGTCCCGGTCCGTTGGAAGGCGGCATGGTTGATCAGTATGTTGCCGTCAAACACGGTCGAGCGCAAGCCTATTATGAACACGATGTTATGAAAGAAGTTCTTGCGGAAACAAACGGTGTGATGGTTTATCAGGAACAAATTATGCGGATTCTGAACCGGCTTGGAAAAATTCCGCTTGGAAATTCTTATACCTGTATCAAAGCAATCAGCAAGAAAAAAGAAGAACAAATCGGAAAATATCGTGCGCAATTTATTGAAGGGGCGCACGAAAATGGATTGACCCGGGAAAAAGCGGACGAGATTTTTGAACTGATTATTAAATTTGCCGGTTATGGTTTCAATAAATCTCATTCGACCGCTTATGCGTTAATTGCTTATATGACTGCCTATTTGAAAGCCCATTATCCGGTCGAATTTATGGCGGCGCTGCTTTGCGGTGATATTTCGAAACGGAATTTTACCGGAAAGGATTCAACGGTGGAACATATTGAAGATTGCCAACGGATGGGAATTACGGTGGTTCCGCCGGACGTGAATTTTTCGACGCAACTCTATTCCGTAACAGACGGAAAGATCATGTTTGCACTGACGGCGATCAAGAGTTGCGGTGATTGGGCGGCAGATAAAATTGCTTTTGCCAGGGAAAAAGGCGGGCGGTTCAAAGACTTATTTGATTTTTGTTCGCGGGTTGATAACAGGGCGTGTTCGCGAGGAACGGTTGAAACACTTATTAAAGCGGGAGCGTTTGATTCATTGGGCTGTCCTCGTTCTCAACTTTTCCGTACAGTAGAACAAGCGTTCAAATCGGCGCAAAGTACAGCGGAAGATATTGCAAAAGGTCAACGGAGTCTTTTTGCGAGTTTCGACGACACGGAATCGGCGGCAGCAGCCAAACCTGTTACGTTTGCCGGTTTACCGGAAATTCCCGAATGGTCTGACAAGGAAAAAGCAACTTATGAAAAAGAATCGCTTGG
>JAITIZ010000574.1 GCA_031279215.1 Planctomycetaceae bacterium | reverse complement strand
CTCTTTTCCCAAACCGAAATTGGGAACTCCCAAACCGAAATTGGGAACTCCCAAACCGAAATTGGGAACTCCCAAACCGAAATTGGGAACTCCCAAACCGAAATTGGGAACTCCCAAAATGAAATTGGGAACTCCCAAAATGAAAATGGGAACTCCCAAAATTGTTGTAAATGAACGACTTTAACTCTTTAATTATTGATGGGGCATCTCTAATAATTCCATTTTTATTTTTACTTAATGAGTTAATGGCGGGGTTCAGCCAGTATTTTATTGATCAAACCGAATAGTGTGGGGAGTGATGTTTTGTCGCGGTATTTTGGAGCGATGTTGCCTCTTTTCGGAAATTCTTTGGCTTGCTGCTCTTGTAAAAATACCTTTTCAATGTACACTATTTGTTTTATTCTGTCCGGCAGCTATTTTCACTCTGGCCGGTCAACATAGAGGTAACAATACTCATCACACTTGACAATTCGGTTTTCGTTTTTTGACAAGATCAATAGATTTTGACAGAATAAACAGAATTTTTAGGATTTTTAAATAAAAGATACAAAAATTCTGTTCTCATAAAACCGAATTTTAAAGCACAAGGAGTATAAGAGTAATAAACTCCGAGTAATAACTCAACAGAACTCTATGTGTATTTCGTTGTTGCGGTATTAGTCCCATGAATCCCCAAAATAAGACAATTACCCAATACTTGTTATGAAACTCAACATTTATTAAAAATATTTTATTACGGATGTTTGGCAAAAATAAAGGCGTTTACAAATTGGTGCTTCCGACCTTGGAATCGCCGCGCGAGTTGGAACGGCTTTCTCTTGCCGAATTGGATAATCTTGCGTCGGAAATTCGTGAGGAACTTTGTCGGCTTTATGATCATCGTTCAGTTCATTTTGCCTCAAATCTTGGAGTTGTCGAGCTTTGTATTGCTTTGCATACAACATTTGATTTCTCTTGGGATCGGCTTATCTGGGACACCGGACATCAAGTCTATCCCCACAAACTCCTAACAGGACGTTTCAATCGGTTCACAACAATCCGCACAAAAGGCGGTTTGATGGGATTCCCCAATCCAGAAGAAAGCGAATACGATTTGATGATGACTGGTCATGCCGGTTGTAGTGTTGGTACAATACTTGGACTTTGTTGCGGTGATGATCTGATTGCCGGTTCCAATAAACGGCATAGTGTTGCAGTAATTGGCGATGGTGCTTTGAGCAGTGGAATTGTGTATGAAGCCATGAACCACGCTGGAGGTCTTAAAAAAAATCTGACTGTTGTTCTCAATGATAATAAAATGTCCATTTGCCCACGTGTAGGCGGATTGTCTGATCATTTGGATCGTTTACGGATGCATCCGATTTACAGCCGGATTAAACAAAAATTGCACAATTTTGTTGATCGAACACCAATCATTGGTTCTTCAATGGATTCTTTTTTTGGTCGTTTCAAAAATGCGATCAAGGCGGGATTACTTGGCGGCATGTTATTTGAGGAACTTGGGTTCCGGTACATTGGTCCCATTGACGGTCATAATATCGCTCGTCTTCAACGTTTTCTCCGTATGGCACGAAGTCTTGAAGAGCCGGTTCTTTTGCATATTTTCACAGAAAAAGGACGAGGATTTCGACCTGCTGAAGAAAATCCGACAGCTTATCATGCTCCCAAACCGGGAAAATCGGGGAAATTATTTCCTGTTTCGTCTATTACGGGTTCGGGTTCTGATTCGAGTTCTCATTTTACTCCTCAATCTTCATTACAATCTTCATTTTCCGTTTTGCCGTCTCAACCGCAACTGACTTCATTTACGGAACATGTTCGGGATGCAATCGAATTATTGATGCAGCGAAACGACAGAATTTGTGTGATTACGGCGGCGATGTGTCAGGGCAACATGCTTGAACCGATTCGGGATCGATTTCCAGAACGTTTTTTTGATGTCGGTATTTGCGAATCTCATGCGGTTGTTTTTGCTGCCGGTTTAGCCAAAGCCGGAATGTTACCGATAGTTGATATTTACAGTACATTTTTACAACGGTCATACGATCAACTATTTCAGGAAGTTTCATTACAAAATCTTCCGGTTATTCTGGCGATTGATCGTGCGGGGTTGGCGGGTCCGGACGGACCTACTCATCATGGTGTTTTTGATCTTGGTTATTTGCGTCCGTTTCCGAATTTTGTTCTTATGGCACCGGCGGATGCTTTGGATGTAGAACCAATGTTCTGTTTTGCCGAACTTCTGGAGCGACCGGTTGCCATTCGTTATCCGAAAGCCAAAGCAACCATTGTTGAACGCAATCCCGAACCAATTCAATTAGGTAAAGCAGAAATAATTCGTAATGGTTATGATGGAATGATTGTGGTTTACGGTGCGTTTTTGGAAACAGCTGTTGAAGCTGCAAAAACGTTGGGTAAAAATCTTGATGGTTTGGGGCGTGTTGATGTTGGGGTGATCAATGCCCGATTTGCCAAACCGCTTGACACTGTCTCGATTTTACAACCGCTTCGTGAAGGTAAATTTTTAATTACATTTGAAGAAGGAATGTTGATTGCTGGTTTCGGCAGTGCGGTTCTCGAAGCAGCCAATAACGAACAACTCGATACACGGCGTTTTTGGCGATTAGGTATTCCCGATCATTACGTAGAACACGGCGAGCGTTCCGAATTGCTTGATGATCTCGGACTAAATGAAAAACAACTCGTTAAAGTTTGCCGCGAAATTATGTTTGGATAATACTTTCGGGAACTTCTAAAAACTAATATTAGAAGGAACGCAGGCGTCTCGCCTGCCCTGTTTTTTTACAAAAAACGCCTAAAAATGCGGTCGAGACGACCGCGTTCCTTCTAACAATAAATTTTT
>JAITIZ010000346.1 GCA_031279215.1 Planctomycetaceae bacterium | reverse complement strand
GTAACTTCAAAAATAGGTTTACTGCGGTTGTTATATGCTGCGGGAACAATCTCCTTCGTTTCTTCCAGAGGTGCATCTCCTTCTTGGGGAACACTTCCAGGTATTAGTACAGAAATTGTTTTCGTAATCAAAACAATGTAATTATCCGGTAAAGCTCCTTTGTTAAGATCACCATTCAAGGATGTAAGTGTATATTTTCCTTTAGCATCAGTATAACCGCCTGCGGCTTCGCCTTGACCTTCCGTTTTTGGAACGAATTGAACAGAAGCATTATCAAGAGGAATTCCGTCCATCGTCACGATTCCTTCGACATATTCGACCGGAAGATTCCGTTTCACTGACGGAGAACAACCGGAAAAAGCAACAAAAATAACCGTAAAAACGAAGTAAAAATTAATATTGTTCATAAACAATCTCCGATTCAAAAATAACAATAGCTGACGAAACAGATTACATAAAACCCGAATTACAAACACAATGATAAATTACGGTAACGTAACGGATTCATTACCGTTTCGTGTTCCCAATGCCCCCCAAACGCCATAAACTGACGGGGTAAGAACTTCAGTTGGATTTGTTTGTGTTGTCTCACCACTGGCGAATTTATCAAGATTTTTTGTTTCAATTGTCTCGGAAACAAAACGAACCGTACCATCTGCCATCGTAACATTAACTCCGCCGGAGTGATGACTATTAGCTGACGTTAAAAATTGATTACTATTGGAAGCTGTATTACTACTACATGACGGACTATTCGGTGGTAAAATAGCATAGAATCCGGTGTAACCGGGTTGACTATCAGCCCATCGACGTCCTGAAGAAGCGGTAGAACCACCAGAATTAATTGTACCGTTTCCAGTAAAATCTCTTCCGCTTCGCCGAGCAAAACAAATAGAAGGTGTTTTAGTAACAGCTCCATCGTTATCGGCAAAGCCGCCGCGAATTGTTGTCGGATTAACAGAATTATTCGATCCAAATGGAGCAATCGCCATTTCAGAAAACATGATCGTATTACTTGTTCCATCTGAAACAGCGGAAACATCAACCGGACAAATATCTCCACGTGCAAAAATTCCCCGACAGTTATAGATATAGCCATTCGGTGTTGCCGTTGTTGATGGTAAGGGCAATGCCGCAGAGGTTGGGGTACCGGAAAGGAATCCTCCGAGCATATAACGTTGATCGCCGAGACAACCGCGATAAGAAGTTGGTTGACATTCCGTTCCGCCAATCGGTGCTGTGCGAATTTCAGGATCACTTGGACACAATAACGTTTCAATTCTAGCACCGAAAAGTAAACCGTCCTGATAAGATGCTGTCCAAGTAGACATAACAGCTACAGTACCGGTTGTATTCTTTAATTCACCTTTGGCATTGGCATCAACGATTTGAGCCAACGCATTTTGTTCAATAAACGGGAGAATAACCGCAACCCAACTGAAACGATGGCAATATAATTTGCCGCTGCTCAATCCCATTCCAGTACTGTTGAGATTATCCTGATAATACTCTTTTTGGACTCCTGCTGAAGGGAAACGCTTTGCAACATCGTGTTTGTTGTGGCAGGCAAGAGCGAGTTGTTTGAGATTGTTGGTGCATTGTGAACGCCTTGCGGCTTCCCGAGCCGCTTGAACGGCGGGCAACAGAAGTGCGATTAACACGCCGCTAATCGCAATCACCACACGAAGTTCGACCAATGGAAAGCCGAACCGTGAAGATCGAAGAAGTTGTAAGAAGTTTACAGGAAAGCGTTCAGAACGTAAACATTCTCTACTATCCGTTATAAACCCTCTTTTCCAGATAGCCCCCCCCCCCCCGTCTTGCCCATTTTAACATTTGGTTTTTCGCCCAATTTTGCAGGGAATTTTTCAAATTTTGCAGGGAGTTTTTCAAAGCATTTTCTACAAAGTTTTTCATTGTCATGTTCCTCCTTTTACAAGGTTTTTTTAGAAATTTCTTTTTAATATTGATGGTTACTCCACTGTAACCGCTAATGATGAATCAAGTTTACTTCACTTAGTTTTTTTCGTCAAGTGTAATTATGCGACAAATGGATGCAATTTTACGACTTTTTCGTAAAATATGTTGAAAAATTCAAGTTCTGTCAAAAACACCTAATGAATGTCAATTCGTTCGTAAGCAGAATACCAAGAATACAATTCGTAACTGTCTATTTTTGACTTTTTTGTTTTAATTTTTTTTAACACGAAACACACAAAATGACACGAAACATACGAAAAAATTTTTTGTTGTCCTTTTCGTATAATTTTTGTGTGTTTCGTGAAATTTCGTGCATTTCGTGTTTAAAATAGACAGATACATTTTGACAGGATAGACAGAATGGACAGGATTTTTAAATAAAAGACATAAAAATTCAGTTCTTATAAAACCGAATTTTAATGTGCAATGAATATATAATAAAATAGACAGTTACCTCTTACTTGAATTTTCGTAATTTATCAGTGGAATTTTTGTTTTTCGCTCTTAACCCCGCTAGGGGTGTGAAATGCATAACCAGCGGTCAAGCGAAGCGCAACCGCCGGAGCAGGAAATCCCCCACTTTCCCAAAGCCCTGCAAGGGCGAGATGATGATTGCTGTGACTGATAATCAATCTCCACCCCATGCGGAGCTTTGTTATGTTGGGTATTTTGATCGTAGGTTGCGCTGCGCTACACCTACGGTTATGCACATCTCGTCCCTACGGGACTAAGAAAACATAATAGATTAAGGGAACTTCTAAAAACCTAATTTTTTACTCAAAAAATATTCGCAAGTCCTTATTTTTTAAGGACAAGATTTTTGGGAAATATGGTTTTTAGAAGTTCCCCATATAATATTTTCTCCAAACAGCACCTTTTTTTAGGATCGTCATTTCCAGAAGTCTGTTTATAAACACATTGCAGTCATTAAGTTAATATTGCAACAATTTATATTGAACAATTCCCAAAGTGATAGACAACCTTTTGCCGAAAGGTTTCGCCCATGGTTAAACTGAATTTTCATATGTTGGTTTATTTTTTATTTAGGAATTGTTCACGGGATTCGGGATTCCGATCAACTTTGATTTCAAGGTTTCGCGTAGTTTTTTCAACAGTAACAGTAAAATCTGATGTTGACGGGCTATTCCATTTAGGATCAAGAATTGAATAAATGTTATCACCGCCGAGGTCTTCGGTTGCCCCAAGAATATAGACCGTATAAGTTCCCGGCGGAAGTCCGTCTGCGGCTCCGAGAGAACCCATTGTGAAAGAGCCGGTGTTTTTTATTTCTCCTTTGGCTTGAAAAGTTGGTGTTGAAAAACAGACCGTACCGAAAGTCAGCGGAGAACCATCTTCAGAAAAAACAACCTTTCCAGATAATCCAACATGACCATTGTTGCAACCGAGAAAAAGCAAAGGTAAAAGTAAAAAAAACCGAAACGAAAAAAATGTTAAATATTGGTTTGTCATAAATCAATACTCCTTAATCAATAATTTTGTTGAACGAAAAAATAGAGAAACCGATTGAAACATTAATCCGGTAATCCATCAGTATCCCAAGAAATCTCAAAGTCAGATTGACGATACCGGATTTTGAAGACATCTGAAATCAAATGTCAGACCAGTGATGGTCTGACAATTAGTTTTCACGGTAGTGAAACGGAATTACCATCTCCGACATTTCCCAATTTTGCCAAAATGGAATTGGGATTGTCGGCAAGCGCACCTGTTGGAACGGTTACGGAAACAGCACGAACAGCCCCGTCACCCAAAAGAAAATGACAAATTCCCGAATGGCTGCTTCCCCAATGTTCGCCGTTTTCCAAATAATTTGCAACGATATCACGATTAATATCTGTTCCGAAATGAGCATTAAAAGATCGTCCACCGGCATACATTGCCCAAGTTCCACCAGGCAAGATAGAACAATCACCGAAATAAACACGTTCCTCTGTTGTCGAAGCATTGGCACGACAATCAAAAATAGTTGCTTGAAAGAGCCGTTTTTCACCAACCACAATTTGATTGGAAGTTCCGTCTGCCATTCGGGAAAAGGAATCACGCGGTTTCCATGAGCCGGGGTTGTTACCGATCCATAATGCACAACGGAAAGGACCTCTTTGTAATGTTACGGAGTTATTAACTGATACATCAGAAGCACCGGTAATATCTGTAGGTTCCTGTGTTTGTAACCAACCAGACCAATGACTTTGAGATCGTCCCAGCACGATAGCATAATCCGAAAGAGTTCCAAAAATACCATTAATGGAGTCGGTTGATGTTGCTGATTTATCCAACAACGGTGTCATGGAAGTGCGCCGTGACGGACAGAGATAAAAAGGAACCGAAAGAAGCGATTTTTTCTCTTCGTCTGTACAGGAATTCCAAAGAGTTTCATTCGTCAATCCCCACGCTAACGAATTACTTTTTGTACAAATTAAATCGTACAGCTGTTGTTGTTCCAGATAGGGTAAAATCAATACCCAAAAACTGGCACGTCCAAGTTTTCTGGCATTGGTTGTTTCCAGATCGCCTGAATCCTTCCAACCGATGGTTGCAGGCGGAAGACCTTTACGCGAATCGTGAAAGTTGTGAACAGCAATACCAATCTGTTTGAGATGATTGGTACATTGGGAACGCCGCGCCGCTTCCCGTGCCGCTTGAACCGCCGGAAGTAATAAGGCGATCAAAACACCGATGATCGCAATAACCACAAGAAGTTCGACCAAGGTAAAACCACGTAACAAACATCGACATAATTGGTTTAATCTAAACATAATAAACCTCCAATAAATTGTTAATAGTTAAATAAAAAATAAGTAAAACAAATCTAAACGAAACACGTTGAAATCAGTCAATATAAGGTAACAATATTTCCGTCATTGACATTACCAAGTTTTGCGAGGATAGAATTAGGATTAAGAGTTCCGTTATTACTAACAGCAAGTGCCCCTGTTGCTATTGTTACGGAAATAGTCCGAACAGACCCATCGCCAACCAGAAAATTACAAACTCCTGAATGACTACTTCCCCATTGAGTTGTGTTTTCCGCATAAAAATTGGCGGGAGTTTTTTTGTAATTGTTTTCAATTCCCGCGTTGAAGGAACGCGACATTGACATACATTTCCATTCTCCCGAAGCAAAAATAGAACAGTCTCCGACATACGGACGATTGGCACTTGAGGCATCACGACAGACTCCGACAGCATCAAAGTAAATCAGTTTTTCACCAATCATAATTTGATTGGAAGTACCGTCATTCAACCAAGACATTGAGTCACGACATTTCCATTGTTGTGGTAGATTATTTTCCCAAATCGCCGGTCGAAAGGGACCCCGTTGGGCGTTCATATAATCAACATTCGAAACATCCTGATACTGAACCCAATACGACCAATGGGTATCCAGACGACCAACAACAATTGCGTAATCACTTTGCGGACCGAAAACTTGACTACTGTCTCCAGAATCAGTTCGACCAATAAAATTACCCGCCGCATTGCGTCGTGAAGGACAAAGAAAAGTGGTAACCGAACTAAGAGTTTCCTGATAAGAAAGCCGGGTTGAATCAGATTCGCCGGAAAAATTCCATAGATTCGTTCCATTTAATCCTAAACGAAATGAATCGGATTTTTCCTTAACGAAATCATAAAGTGTTTGTTGCTCCATGAAAGGAAGGATAAAAACCCAAAATGTGGTTCGACCTTGTTTTTCGGCTTCGGTATTGTACGGATCAGTACCTAAGTAACCGATTGTCGAAGGTGGTAAACCATTTTGAGTGTCATGAAAATTGTGGACGGCAAGACCAAACTGTTTTAAATGGTTTGTACATTGCATTCGAAATGCTGCTTCTCGCGCCGCCTGAATGGCTGGTAACAGAAGAGCGATTAACACGCCGATAATCGCAATTACCACAAGAAGTTCGACCAAGGTAAAGCCGAACGGTGAAGAGCGTAGAAGTTGTAAAAAATTTACAGGAAAGAGTTTAGAACGTGAAGATTCTCCACTATCCGTTATCAACTTTCCACTACAGAGTGCCCCCCCCCCCCTGGTTTACCCATTTTAACATTGGGCTTTTCGCAAAAAATCCTGCAAAAATCCCGACCAAACACGTCATTACATTTTTCATTGTCAGACTCCTTATTGTATAAGGTTTCATTGAAATCGTTGCAATTCGTTTGTCACAAAACAAGCGGCAAAAAAAGCAAATCGCAACCGATTAAGTTTCACAATTTATCAAAAAAGTTTAAACTGTCAATTAGAGTTTTCGTCCTTTTTTGAAAGTTTTTCAAAATATTTTCAAAAATTGGTGTAATTATTTTCGTGAATGGTTATTTCTTTGAAATGCTCCCCCTTGCCAAATGAGGAAAGTGTTTGTATTATTTTCGATTACGTATTGATGTTATTGATAAAATCAAACGTAATTTGATGAAATCGTAATATATCAGTGGAATAATTTTTGGGGTTCTATTTTCGCGGCATTTCCTTAATTTATTATGTTTTCTTAGTCCCGCAGGGACGAGATGTGTATAACCGTAGGTGTAGCGAAGCGCAAC